>JAAXUL010000328.1 GCA_013336035.1 Chloroflexales bacterium | reverse complement strand
CGTCGTCGACCGGGCCCAGATGCTCCCCCGCCCCGATATCGCCGCCGGCGACGCCGTGCTGGCCCTGCCCTCGACCGGCCTGCACACCAACGGCTACTCGCTGGCCCGCCGCATCGCCGCCGAGGATGGGTACGAGGCCCGCCCCGCCGCGCTTGGCGGCCAGAGCGTCGGCGAGGCCCTGCTGGCGATCCACCGCTGCTACCTGCGCGAGGTCGAGGCCCTGCGGGGCGCCGTGGCCCTCAAGGGCCTGGCCCACATCACCGGCGGGGGCGTCTTCGACAATCTGCCCCGCGTGCTGCCCCCGGGCCTTGGGGCGCGCATCGCGCGCGGCAGCTGGGACATCCCGCCCATCTTCGGCTACCTGGTCGAGCGCGGCCAGGTGGCCGAGCACGAGGCCTACCACGCTCTCAATATGGGCCTGGGGATGCTGATCGTCGTGGCCGCAGCCGACGTTGGCGCGGCCCTGTCCGCCACGCCCGAGGCCCGTCACGTCGGGACGATCACCGGCGAGGCGGGTGTCCGGCTGGAGTAGCCAATGTCTCCGCATATCTCCTTCACCCCTGCGTCGGCCTACTCGCTCGATGCCCTGGCCGACCTGTTCACCCGCTCGTTCGAGGCCTACTTCTACCCCGGCGTCACGACGCCTCAGGTGCTCGCCCGCCGTGTGGTGACTGAGAATATCGACCTGCTGCGCTCGGTGGTGCTGCTGGTGGACGGCGAGCCGTCCGGGGTGGCTCTGCTGGCGCGGCGCGCCCAGCAGGCCTGGTGCGGCGGCCTGGGCGTCATCAGGGACCGGCGGGGGGGCGGCCTGTCCCACCATCTGGTCGCCGAGATGATCCGCCAGGCCCGCGAGGCCGGCGCCGAGCGGCTCACCCTCGAGGTGCTCACGCGGAACATCGCCGCCCTGCGCGTTTACGAGCGGGCCGGGCTCGAGGTTACCCGGCGCCTGCTCGTGCTGGTCTGGCGCCTCGACAACGAGGTGCCGCCCGACGGGACGCCCCTGGAGATAGCCGACCCCGAGGCGCTGGTGATGGGCCACTTCGCCGCCTTCCACCCGGTGCAGGCCGCCTGGCAGCGGGCGCCCGCCGCGCTGCTCTCGCAGCCCGACCTGCGCGGACTGACCCTCTGCGAGGGCGGCGAGATTGTCGCCTACACCCTGGTGACCGGCGACGACGACGCCCTGCGCCTGATCGACCTCGGGGCCCGCGACGAGCGCGCCGCCCGCCACCTGATCCTCGCCCTGCAGGCCCGCGCCGGCAGCATCACCAGCGTCAACGAGCCCGCCAATAGCTGCCTCACCCCCGCCTTTATGCGCGTCGGCTTCGTCGTCGCCGACGAGCAGCACGAGCTGACCATGGCGCTGTAGTAGGCTGTCCAACCTTGTTTGATGGGTAGAGATGGGTTTCTTCGGGGAGGGCAGGCCCTCCCCGAGCCCCTCTTCAGAGGTATCCTATGTATCTGGGACAGAAGCTTGCCGAGGGCAAGACGAAGGCCGTCTACGCGCACCCCGATGACCCCGGCCTGGCCATCCTCGTCCACAAGGACGGCATCACCGCGGGCGACGGGGCGCGGCGCAGCGAGATCGCCGGCAAGGGCGCCCTGGCGGGGCGCACCACCGCCAACGTCTTCGCCCTGCTCGACCGGGCCGGCGTGCCGACCCACTTCGTGAGCGCGCCCGAGCCGACCGTCACCGTGGTCCGCCGCTGCGCCATGATCCCCCTCGAGGTGGTCACGCGCCGCCTGGCCACGGGCTCGTACCCGCGCCGCCACCCCGAGGTGCCCGAGGGGCAGCGCTTCGACCCGCCTCTGGTCGAGCTCTTCCTCAAGGACGACGCCGCCCACGACCCGCTGATCAGCGAGCACGAGATCGTCGCCCGCGGCATCGCCTCGCCCGACGAGGTGGCCCAGATGGCCGAGAGCGCCCGCCGGGTCTTCACCCTGCTCGAGGGGGCCTGGGCCGCCCAGGATGTGACCCTGGTCGACCTGAAGATCGAGTTCGGGCGCGCCCCCTCGGGCAGCGCCGCCCCCACGGGGGCCTCGCTGCTCGTCGCCGACGTGATCGACAACGACTCGTGGCGCATCTGGCCCGGCGGCGAGAAGGGCCGCATGCTCGATAAGCAGGTCTACCGCAACGCCGCCAGCGTGGACGAGGCGCTGCTGGCCGAGGTGCGCGCCCGCTACGAGCGGGTGGCCGACCTGACCGAGCGCTTCGCCCGCGACGCGTGAGGGGCAGGCGCCCCGCGCCCGAGCCCCTTCTACCCCCTAGGAGAAGGGGGCTGGGGGAGAGGGCTCCGGCGATGTTTTGGGTAAAGGTATGGAAAGAAGCAGGGGCGGCGGGGGCAGGGCCCTCGCAGCGCTGGGGCGCTAGCGCCCCAGTACAACCACCGTCTCGATGTGCGGCGTCTGCGGGAACAGGTCTACGGGCTGGAGGCGCTCGAGCCGGTAGCCGGCGCGCAGCAGCGGCGGCAGGTCGCGGCCGAGGATGCCGGGGTGGCACGAGATGTAGACCAGGCGGGGCGGCGCGAGGCGGGCCAGCTCCTCGAGCACGGCGGGGTGGCAGCCGCGGCGCGGCGGGTCGAGCACCGCGCCGTCGAAGGGGCCATCGAGGGCGGGCAGGGCCCGCTCGACGGGCGCCCGCAGGAAGCGCACGCGATCGATATTATTCAGGTCGGCGCTGCGCTCGCCGTCGGCCACCGCGTCGGGGTACTCCTCGACGGCGGTCACCTCGGCGCCGGCGGCGGCCATGGGCAGGGCGAAGGCGCCCACGCCGCTGTAGAGGTCGAGCAGCCGCGAGCCGGGCCCGGGCTCGAGGACCTTGCTGACCAGCTCGAGCAGGTGGGCGGCCTGGGGCACATTGACCTGGAAGAAGCTCGTGGGGGCGAGGCTAAAGACGATGCCGCCCAGGGCGTCGTGCAGATCGGCCGCCCCCGCGCCCATGGGCGGGCCGGGCGCCTCGATGACCACGCCGGCCAGCGAGGGCACGTGGGCGCGCCAGGCCTCGGCCAGCAGCTCGAGCTCGTCGAGGCTGGCCTCGGGGCTGTCGTGGAGCAGGGCCAGGCTGTAGCCGAAGGCCGAGCTGGCCCGCAGGGTCACGCCTGTGATGATATCGGGGGGGAGCAGGTGGCCCAGGGCGGAGAGGGCCTCGTTGAGCGCCGGCAGCAGCAGGGGGTCGGCCGCGAGGGGGACGAGCTCGCGGGTGCCGGCGGCGTAGTAGCCCAGGGCCGCGCCCCGGGCGTGGAGGTGGGCGGTGTTGCGGTAGCCCCAGGGGCGCGGCGCGGCGATGATCGGGTCGATGGGCGGGTTGTGGACACCGGCCAGCTTGGCCAGCTGCTCGCGCAGGATGGTCTCCTTCAGGCGCAGCTGGGCGGGGTAGGCGATATGCTGCCACGGGGCGTGGTCGCTGTCCGCCACGGTGGGCGCGACCCGGTCGGGCGAGGCGCTGAGCACCTCGAGCACCTCGCCGCGGGCGTAGCTGGGCTTGCGCTCGGTCAGGCGCAGGCGCACCCGCTCGCCGGGCAGGCCCCCGCGGGCGAAGACGACCAGGCCGTCGTGGCGGCCCACCCCGTCGCCGCCCTGCGCGATCCCGTCGACTGTCAGCTCGAGGGAGGTGTCGCTAACCACGGTGGAGCTCCATGATCTTGGCCAGCCGCCCGTGGGGCAGGGGGTGGGTGGTATATCCGCCGCGGCCGGTCATGGCCTCGGCGGCGCAGAGGGCGTCGGTGGCGGCGCTGTGGCCGACGGGGAACTGGGGCGCGTCGGTGAGCGTGTTGTTGGGCCCAGGGGGCGTGCGCCCGATGGTGATCGCGAGGTCGCGCAGGCGCGGCATAGTATCGTTTCCCGGTGGGCTAGGGGCGTAGCTGGCCACGCCCCTAGCGCACCTCAAAGACCTCTTTGTTTACCAGCTCGATCTCGACCGGGTACTGGCCGGTGAAGCAGCCCTGGCAGAAGCTGTTGGGGGCGCGGCGGCCCGCGCGGATGAGGCCCTCGAGGCTGAGGTAGGCCAGACTGTCGGCGCCAAGGAAGGCGCAGATCTCGGGGATGCTGAGGCGGTGGGCGATCAGCTCGGGGTGGGTTGCCATATCGACCCCGAGGAAGCACGGGTGCCTGATCGGCGGCGACGAGACGCGGATATGGACCTCGACGGCCCCGGCCTCGCGCAGCAGGCGCACGATCGGGCCCGAGGTGTTGCCGCGCACGATGCTGTCGTCGATCAGCACCACCCGCCGGCCCGCCAGGTTGTCGGGCAGGGCGTTGAACTTGAGCGAGATGCCCACCTTGCGCAGGCGGTCGTCGGGCTGGATGAAGGTGCGCCCGATGTAGCGGTTCTTGATCAGGCCCTCGGAGTACGGGATGCCCGACTCCTGGGCGTAGCCGATCGCGGCGGGGGTGGCGCTGTCGGGCACGGGGATGACCACGTCGGCGTCGGCGGGCGCCTCGCGGGCCAGCTCGTGGCCCTGGGCGACCCGGATGGCGTGGAGGGTGGTGCCGTGGAGCTGGCTGTCGGGGCGGGCGAAGTAGATGTACTCGAACAGGCACTCGGCCACGCGCGGGGCGGGCATGAGGGCCAGGGTGCGGGGCCCATCCTCGGTGATGATAATAATCTCGCCGGGCTCGATCGCGCGCACGAAGCGGGCGCCGATCGGGCCGAAGGCGCAGCTCTCGGAGGCCACGACCCAGCCGCCCTCGGCGAGCTGGCCCAGGCACAGCGGGTGAAGGCCCCACGGGTCGCGCACGGCGTACAGCGCGTCGCGGGTGAGTACGGTGAGGCAGTAGGCGCCCTGGGCCCGCACTATAAAGACCTTGAGCTTCTCCTCCCAGGTGCGGCCCTCGCCGCCGGCCAGCATCTGGGTGATCACCTCTGAGTCGCTGGTGCCGGTCAGGCCGACGCCGCGGGTGAGCAGCTCGCGGCGCAGGGTGGCGGCGTTGGTCAGGTTGCCGTTGTGGCCGACCGCCAGGGGGCCGAGGGCGCTCTCGACCACGAAGGGCTGGGCGTTCTCGAGCTTCGAGGTCCCGGTGGTCGAGTAGCGGGTGTGGCCGATGGCCAGGTAGCCGGCCAGGGGGCGCAGCTTCTCTTCGTTAAAGACCTGGGAGACCAGGCCCATCTCTTTGTGGTAGCGGATAGCGCGGCCGTTGGAGACCGCGATCCCGGCGCTCTCCTGACCGCGGTGCTGTAGGGCGTAAAGGCCGAAAAAGGTCAGGCGGGCCACATCGGCATCGGGGGCCACAATGCCGAATACGCCGCACTCGTGTGCGGGCCTGTCATCCTCGAGCATCACTCCGTGTCCTTCCTCGCGACCGTGCTTGGCGCCAGTATAGCACACCCCTGGTTGTGGTATACTGGCACAGCTTTGTAGTCGGCATCACAAGGAGTTGCGCCGTGGAGCTCGCCCTCTTTATCGCGATGATCATCGTTAGCGCTGTGTTGATCACTCTGGTGGTGCTCCAGGCCCGCACGGCTGGCATGGCCAACCGCGACACTAGCTCGATCTATCGCACCCGCCGCGGTCTCGAGAAGACGATGCACCAGGCCACCGTCACTCTCGCCGCCGTCTTCCTCGTGCTCGCCCTCGTCACCAGCCTGCCCATATTTTAGATTTGGGATTTGGGGTTTTGGATTGTGCCGGATCGCCAAATCCAAAATCTAAAATCGGCAATCCAAAATCCCCATGGCTCGTCGCATCCGCTGGCAGATTGTGATCGCCGTCCTGAGCGCCTTCCTGGTGGGCGGGCTGCTCGGGCGTGTGGCCCTGAGCACCGCCTCGGTGGCCAGCCCGCTCGCGGGCGGCTCGTATGTCGAGGCGGTCGTCGGCTCGCCCCTCCAGCCTATCCCGCTGCTCAACGACCCCGTGGCCGACCCGGCCGGCCGCGATCTGGTGGCCCTGCTCTTCGATGGCCTGGTGCGCGTCGGGGCCGATGGCCTGATCGAGCCCGCCCTCGCCGCCTCCTACACGCTCGACGAGAGCGGCACGGTCTACCTCTTCACCCTGCGCCAGGACGCGGTCTGGCACGATGGCCAGCCCGTCACCGCCGCCGATGTGGTCTTCACCCTGCGCGCCCTCCAGATCCTCGAGCAGCCCGGCGAGCCTCTGGCCGCCGCCGCCTGGGCCGACGCCCTGGTCGACCGTATCGACGACCACACCGTCCGGGTGACGCTGCCCGCCCCCTTTGCGCCCTTCCTCAGTATGGCCCGCGTGCCCATCCTGCCCGCCCACCTGCTCGCGGGCACCGCGCCCGATCGCTGGCCCGCCGCGCCCTTCGCCCGCCAGCTGGTCGGCACAGGCCCCTACCGGCTGGTCGAGCTGCGCGATGACCGGGCCCTCCTCGAGGCCAACCAGAGCTACTTCGGCGGCCGGCCCTACCTCGACCGCGTCGAGCTGCGCTTCGTCACCGCCCCCGAGGCCGCCCAGGCCGCCCTCACCCGCGGCGATGTGATGGCCTACGGCGAGCGGGCCACCCCCGCGCTCGCCGGGGTCAGCCTGCCCAGCAACCTGCGGCGCAGCACGGTGCCCCTCGACGAGTACGCCCTGCTCAGCTTTAACCTGCGCGACGGCCCCCTCGCCGAGCAGCCCCTGCGCCTGGCCCTCGCCCACGGTATCAGCAAGGACGCGATCATCGAGCGGGCCCTCGGCGGCCTGGCCGCGCCCCTCGATACGCCCATCCTGCCCGGCTCGTGGGCCTACGCCCCCGAGGTGCAGTGGCACGGCGCCGACCCCGAGGCCGCCAGGCGTATCCTCTCTGAGCTCGGCTTTGAGCCTGGGGCCGACGGCGTGCTGCGGCGCAACGGCCAGGCCCTCAGGCTCGAGCTGCTGGTCGAAGATGGCGAGCGCCCCCGGGCCGTCGCCGACGAGGTGGCCCGCCAGTGGGGCGAGCTTGGCATCGATGTCGAGGTGCTCCCCCTTGAGGCCCTCGCGCTCCAGCAGCGCCTGCGCGACGGCCGCTTCACCGTGGCCCTCCACAGTTGGGCCCACCTGGGGCCCGACCCCGACCCCTTCCTCTACTGGCACTCGCAGGGCGGGCTCAACGTCGCCGGCCTGGACGATGAGCAGATCGATGAGCTGATCGAGTCCGCCCGCACCGAGGACGAGCTGGCCGCCCGCAGCGCCGACTACGCCGCCTTCCAGCAGCGCTGGGTCGAGCTGGCGCCCAGCATCACGCTCTACCAGCCGCTCTACCTCTTCGCCAGCGCCAGGCAGCTGGGCGGCACCGGGCTCGATGACCCCGACAGCGCGATCAGCCGCCTGCTCTTTGGCCAGGAGGACCGCTACCGCGCCGTCACCCGCTGGTATACCAATAGCTACCGCGCGATCGAGGGCGACCTGCGGTGATGCCCCTCGACCAGATCTACCACGGCGATTGCCGCGAGGTCCTCGCCACGCTCCCCGAGCGCTCGGTCGATCTGATCTTCGCCGACCCGCCCTATAACCTCCAGCTGCGCCAGGAGCTGCGCCGGCCCAATATGAGCGTCGTCGATGCCGTCGATGATGCCTGGGACCAGTTCGCGGACTTCCCCGCCTACGATCAGTTCACCCGCGCGTGGCTGGAGGCCTGCCGCCGCGTGCTGAAGGACACGGGGACGATCTGGACGATCGGCTCATACCATAATCTGCACCGGGTCGGCGCGGCTATGCAGGATATGGGCTTCTGGACGCTGAACGAGGTGGTGTGGGTGCGCACCAACCCTATGCCCAACTTCCGCGGCGTGCGCCTCACCAACGCCCACGAGACCCTGATCTGGGCGAAGAAGAGCCGCGAGCAGAAGGCGTACACCTTCAACTACCACGCCCTGAAGAACCTCAATGAGGGCAAGCAGATGCGCAGCGACTGGCACCTGCCGATCTGCGGCGGCGCCGAGCGCCTGCGCGTCAATGGCGAGAAGCTGCACAGCACCCAGAAGCCCGAGGCCCTGCTCTACCGCGTGATTCTGGCCAGCTCGAGCCCGGGCGATGTTGTGCTCGACCCCTTCTTCGGCACCGGCACCACCGGCGCCGTCGCGAAGCGGCTGGGCCGGCGCTACGTCGGCGTCGAGCGCGAGGCCGCCTATGTCG
>JAAXUL010000013.1 GCA_013336035.1 Chloroflexales bacterium | reverse complement strand
ACCCTTTGCGGGAGCCGCAGGCCCCGCACCCCCGCCGCGGGCAGCGGCTGAAAGCGTAACTCGGTTACGAACCTTGTCTAATAGCTTATGCCCTGAGCGGCAAGCTGCATGCGGCGCAGCTTCACCTTCAGCGGATTGAGGAAATAGAGGCTTGCCGCGCCATAGACGGCGATCTCCCAGGGCTGGAAGTACTTATGAAGCAGCTGCCAGCGCTCGCGATCAACCCTGGCCCGATTGCCGGCTGTCGTGCTCGCCCCACCATAGACAAAATGGGCCAGGGTCAGATCGACATGCTGAAAGCGTAGCCGCTCGCGGAAGCGCGCCCGCCAGATGAAGTCCTGGTCCGCGCAGAACGCATAGCGCGTATCGAGCCCTCCGAAGGCCCGGTAGGTCTCCAGGCGAGCCATCCACGCCTGGTGGTTCATGTTCTTGCGGAAAAGGTAATAGCGTGAGAGCGTGTCGGGGTGGCTGGTGCGCCACATCATCGGGTGGAGCAGCAGCTCGGCGTAGACGACCGCGGCGGCCGGCTCGATCCGCTCAGCCAGCTCGGCCAGCACCGTCGGGGTGGCGAACGTATCACCGGCGTTCAGGAAGTAGACATACTCGCCCGTGCAGAGGGCGAGGGCCTGATTCATCGCGTCATAGATGCCGCTATCGGCGCTCACGACGACATTGGCGCCAAGCGCCCCCAGCCGTTCGGGCGTGCCATCGCGCGAGCCGCCATCTTTGACAATCTGCTCTACGCCGGGGTAGGTCTGGGCCAGCACAGAGCGCACGGTGGCCTCAGCTGCGTCGGCACAGTTGAGGGTCACGGTAACTACGCTGAAGCGGGGACGTGTCATCGCGTGCTCCTCGCTCACGATACGGGCGGTAGCCAGCGGCCCTTCGGCGGCAACGGTGCGTGGAGCAGCGGCTCGCCAGAGCGACTACCCCAGATAAAGCTCGGATGAGCCTGCGCGGCAGCGGCAAGGTCTTTGTCGACCATACCGCGCAGCACCCACAGGAACGCGCCAGCCCAGAAGAAATACCAGATGCTCAGGCTATTCCCTGAGGCCATCGAGTGGATCATCGTAAACAAGACAATGCCAAAAAAGGTGATCCGAAAGGCCGCGATCTCGGTGCTCCCGACACCTCTGAGCACCCCCTTCAGCTGCCACATAATAAAGACAAGCACCCCGATAAAGAAGAACATCCCGACGACGCCCTGGTCTGTCAGCACACTGATGAACAGGTTGTGCGTATAGACCGCCCACACCCACCCGGTGCCCCAGACCGGCGAGGACAAGAAGTTATTCCAGCCGATCCGCCAGTACTGGCCCCGATCGCTGAAGATGTCGAACAATGAGCTTGCGTCAGCGTCGTCGCGCAGCAGCAAGTGTGGTGCAACCGTGTAGATCCACATAAAGACCGAGGTCACCGTCGCCGCCACGGCGAGGATCACACCACGCGGGCCCTTGCCGCTGAAGAGCGCCCAGAGACACATCATCGCGCTGACGATAATCGCGCCATTCATGGCCTGGCGCGACCCGGCCATGAACAGAAAGTACACACAGATCACCGCGTTTGCGGCGAGCAGCAGGCTGACCAGCGGCCTGCGGCGTGTCTGGATCAACAGGCCAATGGTCAGCAGCAGTGCGAGCGCAAAGCAGTACGAGAACCAGTGATAGTTGATCAGCTCTAGGCGCAAGATCGATGTTTTGCTCAGGGTGGGGTCGCTGATAAGATAGCTAAGATCAATTCCGAGCAACGCCAGCGCTTTCCAGCCACCATACAGAGTTACGAGCACATAGGATACGGCAAACTCCCGTATGCGCTGGACGGTCCAGTCATACTGCGAGATCAGCGTCACCGGGAAGATCATATAGATGAACAGCTGGATCATCCAGCTGCGGGCCCCCTCGGGATCGAAGATTACCAGCAGGAGGACCATCCAGAGCCACCAGAGCCCGAACCAGATAATCGCCCCACGATAGAGCGGGGGGGGCACTGGAAAGCGGCGGCGAAGGTGCCAGTCCATCCCGGCGGCGACGGCAAGGGCTATGACCGTAGGGTAAACATTCGGGATCGGGCCGAGAAAGAAGGTTCGCGTCCACAGGGTGGTCGAGAGCTGGAACCCAAGCACCCAGGGGAGGCGCCCGGTGAGGGCAAAGAACATCAGGAGCAGCGCGATCAAGATCTGCTCAAACAGCGACAGGGGAATCTCGCTAATGAACATACTGCTCCTCTCTGTAGCTAGCGCGCAGGGCCTCGAACCACTCTAGGTAGCGGGCCGTCTGGCGCTCAAGCGGATACGGCCAGTGATCGGCCGCCGTCGCCCGCTGCAACGCCGCGAGGCGCTCGGGCGCCGCCCGCAGCGTATGGATAGCCTCGGCCATGCCTGAGGCGTCACCGCGCGGCACGAGCAGCCCGGTCTCACCGGGGCGCAGCTGCTCTGGGATGCCGCCCACCGCGGTGGCGATCACCGGGGTACCGCAGGCCAGGGCCTCCTGGATCACACAGGGGTAGTTATCCACGGCGGCGGCGTGCAGCAGCACATCGGCGGCCTGGTAGTACAGGGCCAGACGCCGCGGGTCGCTGATATAGCCTGTGTAGTGGTCTTGCCCGCTCGAGGCCTCCTCGCTCCTCCCGACATAGATCAGGTGCACCGGGCGGCCTGCCGGGCGAGCGCGGGCATCAGCCACGGCCCGCCTGATGGTGGTCACATCTTTATAGGGGTTGCTGGTGGTCGCGTTAAAGGCGATCAGCATCGCCAGGAAGGCGTCGGCGGGCAGGCCCAGGGCTGCCCGTGCCGCGGCCCGATCGCCCGGGCGGTAGATATCGGTGGCGACCCCATACGGGATCACCTGGGCCTCGACGGGGCGCAGGATCGACTGCTCGACCAGGCCCATCAGCCAGCGGCTTGGCGTGGCCACAGCGATCCTGCTGCGCGCATAGATCTCGCGCTTGCGCCGCCAGTTCTCGGCGGTGCGGTCGGCGCTGATCGCGGGCGGGCGGCGCAGGTCCGGGCAGCTGCCGCAGCCGCTACGCCAGCGCTCGCAGTCGATGAAGTAGCCGCAGTGGCCGGCAAAGGCCCATGTATCGTGGAGCGTCCAGACCACGGGGATCTGCCCGCTGAGCTCGGCGAGCGCGCTCAAGTCAAAGTAGTCGCCGTGGAGGTTATGGGCATGGATCACGTCGGGGCGCCACTGGGCAGCGAGCAGCCGCCGCGCGTACGGGAAGTTAAAGTCCTCGCGGCCGCTCTGGCGGTCGAGCAGACGCCGGGGCAAGGCCATGCCGCGCAGGATCTCGCGCAGACGATACTGGCCACGAAAGCGGGCGCGGCGCGCCACCTGGCGCTCGACGCCCGCGATCAGGCCGGCCCAGGGCCATGCCCCCGCATACTGGTCAGCCTCGTCGACATACGGGCTATCGCCGCGTTTGTAGCGCACAAGCATGCGCGCATCGTGACCCACGGCCCGATAGGCCTGCAGCGTATCGTAGGCGACTCGCTCGGCGCCCCCGGCGTGGTCATATGTGCTTAACAGAAGAATTCGCATAGCGTCACTGTTTCGCAACGGGTTGCGCCTGTGATGTGATGGTACGGCCAGGCGCGAGCCGCGAGCTTAGCCTGGTCGGCAGGCGCTGACGTAGGGCTTCCGGCAGATAGAAGCTGAGCAGCTGCACCGCCACAGCTCTTGGGCGAAGGCGAAGCTCGTACAGCAGGCGATCGCGGGCGGCTTTTAGCCGCTCGCGGCGCCGCTGGCGGGCCACCAGCGCGTGATAGTGTGGATTGTCGAGCAGCCGCTCGATGTCATCCGTTCGTCTGATGGTGACAGCCAGCTGCCCGGCTGCCAGGTCGGCGCGTAGGCGCGCAATCTGGGGGGGGTGGCTGCCCCCAAAGCGTTCGAGCCAGTTCCGCGTGCCATGCTGATCAAACAGCTCTAGGCCATTCTCGAGCGTAACCTCGCGAAGCAGGGCCTCGTTTTTCGCCGCCCTTCCCCGGTCCCACTCCCAGGCCTGCTGCTCGTAGTAGGCCCCTTTGCGCGTCACCTGCGCCGGGAACACCATGAAGTAGTGGTACATTCGCACAGGCCGACCAGGGATGATCGTCTCGGCCTGACGCAGGTGCAGACGCGTAATGTTACGTCCCTGGCGATCGGTGATGGTCGGCGGGCGGTGGCTGAAATAGGCGTCGCCCGGCCGCCAGCGAAACAGCCGTCGATAGACGCCGCCGAGCTCGCCCTGAAAGAGCCGATGGCGAAACAGGCCGCCGTCGGCGACATAGTCAAAGCCACCCCAGAAGTGGTAGGCCCTGAAGGTGAGACATGTGAGCTCAGGGTGGCGGACCAGGTAGGCGGCGACCTGGCGCATATCGTCGGGGTGATAGAACTCGTCTACATCGATCTGCCAGAGCCAGTCGCCGCTGGCGCGCCTCGCGTAGGCCTGACTCTGCTCGTCCTTCTCGCCGGGCCAGAAGCCATTGGGGTAGCCCTCGTCCTCGGCGGTGACGATTATCAGCTTATCCTCTGGGTCCTCCTCGGCCTTAAAGCGGCGCAGCGCGGCGAGCGTCCCATCGACAGAGTGGCCGTCGGGCGTCGCCGCATGGGCCGCCTTGGGGCTAGCGCCCTCGGCGACAATAATCTGGTGCGCGAATGGATAGAGCGCACGCAGGTTATAGCGCAGAAACGGCTCGCCATTGAGCACGATCAGCCCAAATGTGATCCGTGGCAGCATCACCATATCCGTCTAGCGCCCGGCGAGCAGCAGCAGGCCGCGCATCGAGCGGCGCAGCGGCGTCTGCAGCAAGAGCTGGCGGAAGTAGCTGGCGTCACGCCTGTAGCCGAAGTAGGGGATCAGCAGCTTCGCGCCGCCCTGGAAATGGAGGGTATGGAAACGAACACGCTCGCCGCTCTCCAGGTTGCGGCCATACGGGCGCCCGTCCATCCAGGTAAAGTGCTTATAGCCCCGGCGCATCGCGTAGCCCTCGCTGCAGCGCACATTGTTATCGTAGGCGCTGCCGTTGCGCACCACCGAGAGATTGGCCACACGCTCGGGGTAGGCCTTGCGATAGTCGGCAAAGGCGGTCATATCGCAGACCCCGCCATGGCCGCCGTTGGCGCTAAAATCGCTATACCACGCCTCGAACTCGGGCAGGCGCCTGAGGTACATATCGGTCAGGTGCGCGCAGAAGCGCTCGAGCCCCTCGAGGCTGGGCAGAAACATCATCTGCGGGTTCTTGCCGGCAGAGACGGTCAGATCGTAAGAGGCAAAGCGTAGCTGCTCGGCGCTCAGATCTGTATACACCATTACATCCGGATCGACAACCACACAAGACGTGATCCCATTGCGGGCCATAAACGATTTGACCACGAACCAGCGCTGAAAACAGATCAGCTCGTAGGCCGGGGGCATACTCGAGAGATGGCGATAATGCCCGGCGAACTCCTCGGCCTCGGCGAAATACTGATCAAGCGGCACATAATGGACAAAGGCATCATACTGGGGCCGGTGTCGATCACTGAGCAGGTAGATCGGCGACGAAGGGTTGGTCAGACGCATCTGCCGCAGGGTATACCATAGGTACCAGGCATCACCCTTGTAGAAGACGCAGATCGGGAGCGACATTGTTAGACCTCGAATCCAAGACGAATGGCGCGGCGACGCAACCCTCGCTTAAGCATCTCGATTTCCCAGAGACAGTACAGCCAGATCTGATAGGCCGGGTAGTGGCGCAGGCGCGAGCCATGGCGCGTCCGCAACAGGCGATCCTCCTCGCGAAACACCGCGTCCCAGCGCGCCGTCTTGGCCTCCTCGTGAAGCCGAAAGTCGCCCAGGGGTGGGCCTGGGATACGGCGCGCCGGCCCCGAGCGCGTCAGGCGCAGGAAGAGGTCGCGGTCCATACAAAACCTGAGACTGCGGTCAAGCCCGCCGATCCGCCGGTAGGCGTCGCTCTGCCAGAAGCTGCCCTGCTGCGCCCAGCAATGGGCGCCAAGGTTGGCGGTGATGGTCGGCACAGGCCGAACCGCATTCAGGCGCGAGCTGATCCGGCTTTCCGCATCGATGATATGCACATCGCCATTGCCGAAGATGACGCGAGGGTTAGCGCTGAAGAACTGGGCCACCCGCGCTAGCGCGCCGGGCTGATAGCGGTCGTCAGAGTTGATCCAGGCGAGGATAGAGCCCTGCGCACGGTCGAAGCCCTCGGCGATGGCCATCGACTGGCCGCCATCCTTACACGACTGCCAGTAGCTGAGCCAGGGCGCGTAGCGCTGCAGGATCTCGACGCTGCCATCGGTGCTGCCACCGTCCATGACGATATACTCGAGATTCGGATAGCCCTGGAGCAGCACCGAGCGGATCGTCTCTTCCAGGTAGCTGGCCTGGTTGTACGACGGCGTCACAATACTGATCAGCGGCCAGGGCACATCGCCAGACAGCCGCTCGGGCAGCGGCGGTGATCCCTCGGTCCAGGGCCAGCCAACGCGCCCCGCTGGCGGCGGCGGCAGATCGGCGAGCGCGGGGGGACAGCGCCCGTGGGCGCTTGCGGCAGCGACGGAATTCATAGCGCTCCTCAAAATGGCTCGTCGTACAGGAAGGTGTCCGGGAGGTCGTCGCCCTCGAGCGCATAGCGCAGCACTTTGCGCAGCCTGGAGGGCTCGACATAGGTGTCCCAGTTCCCGCCGACATCCTCGCCGAAGAGATGCCAGTGCTGATGGCCCATCAGGTTTTGCACGCGGCAGATACAGTGATTCCAGCGCAGCCGGTTGTAGAGCTCAAGCACGATTGCGCCGGGGTTGGCAAAGATAGGGTTGATCATCCCGGCGCCATGGGCGCCGACCACCGCGGTTGCCTCGCTGAACAGCCGGATCTGCTCGCTCATCGTCAGCTCTTCACAGCGCACCACCTCGAAGCCATATGCCTGGAGCACCGGCAGCAGCTCGGCCTCATTCACAACTTTGCGGGCCGAGCTCGCGCGCGAGATGTAGATGCGGCGCCACGGCGCGGGGTGACGAGTCCGCCCTGTCGCCGCCTGAAGCAGCCGGTCGCGTATCGCGGTAACATAGTCGGCGTGCGAGACAGTGGCCCGCTGCTGGGCAACGCAGAGCAGCAGTTCCTCGACGACCAGCTGGCCCTGACGAGCGGGGAGCTCGACCTGGCGCTCGGGGCCAATCCCAAGCAGCGTCAGCGACTCGCGCATGAAGGGGAGGGCCCCGTGGGGAAGGATCACCTTATAGTCGGCCTGGGCCGGGTCGATCATTGCCAGGCGCACCAGCGAGTCGATCAGCCAGTGACTATAGTTTGTCGTCCAGACCTGCGAGATAAGCGAGACATAGCGACCGGGCAGAGCCTGCTGCGCCGCCGGCCGCTCTCGGATGATCGGCTGGAGCACCCCGCGCGCCGGGTCGAACGACGACTGCGCCAGAACCTCAAGCTGCGGCGTCACAACGAGGCCTGTCCGTCCAGCAACAAGCGCCTGCGGGATGCTACAGGTAAAGGTCTCGAGCACAGGATAGCGCGTATGGGCGTAGAGGTGAGAGTAGTACATTTCGCCGCGGGCCCGCGCCCGTGCCTTATTCCAGCGCAGGCGGGTCTCGTGGGTCGTCTGGACGCGCCGATTGCCGTTACGGATGATATCGAGCGTATCCTCGGCGATTGTCCGCGAGGGTCGGCGGATCTGAACCGCTGAGGGCCGCACCACAGTCACCGGCCAGCCGCGGGCCTCGGCCAGAGGCCGCACATCGCCGACGACCGTAAGGCCCAGCGGGCGCCGTCCCTGGCGCCGCTTCAACTCATAGAGCAGACGGTCGGCGACCGGCGCAAGCCTGTAGCGGAAGAGTGATGAGTTGAACAGCGGCGTCTGCTTAAACCACTGTTTGAGAGCTGTGGCAAACGCCATCGGGCGCTCCTTCGCCTGTGCGCGGCCAGATGACAACCTTTCACGCTAGGTCAGGTAGTGCTCGCGATACCAGGCGATGGTACGGCGCAGTCCCTCCTCTAGCGGCATCTGCGCCTCGAAGCCGAACAGCTCGCGAGCCCGGCTTGTATCGAGCTTGCGCCGGGGCTGGCCATTGGGCTTGGTTGCATCCCAGACGATATCGCCCTCGAAGCCAACCAGGCGCGCAATCATCTCGGTCAGGTCGCGGATCCGGACCTCGTCGCCGCTACCAATATTGACCGGGAGCGGGCCATCATAGCGCTCGGCGGCAAGCACAATGCCCTCAGCGGCATCCTCGGCGTAGATGAACTCGCGGGTCGGCGAGCCATCACCCCAGGCCTCGATCATCGCCGCACGCCGGCTCTTCGCATCCTGGCACTTCCGCACGAGCGCCGGCACCACGTGCGATGTCTGCAGATCAAAGTTATCGTGGGGGCCGTACAGATTCACCGGCAGCAGGAAGATCGAGTCGAAGCCATACTGGGCCCGATAGGCTTCACCCTGCACGAGCAGCATCTTCTTGGCCAGGCCATAGGGCGCGTTCGTCTCCTCGGGGTAGCCATCCCAGAGGGCGTCTTCCTTGAACGGCACCGGGGTGTGCTTGGGGTACGCACAGACGGTACCGATCGTGACAAACTTCTTAACGCCGGTGCGCCAGCTCTCGTGGATGAGCTGCGTCCCCATCATCAGGTTATCGTAGAAGAACTCGGCCGGGTAATCTCGATTAGCCCCAATGCCGCCCACGCGCGCCGCGATGTGGATGATCACATCTGGACGCGAGTCGGCGAGCAGCTGCCGGATGGCCTCGATCTGGCGCAGATCGTAGTTCGCCGAGCGCGGGACAGAAATATCGACAGCGCCACGCTCGCGAAGCTTCTGAACCACATAGGAGCCAAGAAAACCCGCTCCTCCAGTCACAAGGACCCGCTTATCACCCCAGAACCGCCGACTATCTGGCCAGGCACGCATCTCCTGCTCCTGCATAATCTCCTCGACACCCCTGAGCGATGTGGCCAGCGGGCGCAGGGCCAGGTGGCAGCTTATGGACGGCTGTCTGCCTGAGCACCTACTGTGAAAGCCACCTGGGCGCTCATATTCCAGCGTAACCGGTCATCCCAGCTGTCCGGGATGATAGTAACGGCATAATTTGTCCCGACGCCACTCTCACGGCCGATGGTCTCGATAGCGCTTACTTTACCGGTCAGCCGTAGCTCCGGAAGCGCGAAGAAGTTGATCTGCACCTGATCGCCCTGGCGTATCTGAGCGATGTTCAGCTCGCTGAGGTCTGCGGTAATCAGGCGCCACTGGGTGAGGTCGGCAATAGTGAAGACCTCATTACTGCCCTGCACGACCTGACCAGGCTCAATATTGACGCTGACGACCGTCCCATTGATAGGCGAGCGCACATAGGCGCGCTCGATGGCAAGCTCAGCCTGCTTCAGGTCCGCCTCGGCAAGCGTGATCTGGGCCTCAGCGATAGCCAACTCAGAGGCCTGAGGGTCTGCCTGGAGCTCTGCCAGCGTCGCCTCGGCATTGCGCAGCGAGGCGGCGTAGATCTCCCTTGACTCCTGCGGCACCGCGCCCTGGAGCTGCTCTAGGTTAGCCTTGGCGCTCGCGACTGCTTTTTCAGCGGCGGCGATCTCTTCCGGTTTGGGCGGCACGAGCAGCTTATCAACCTGGGCCTGAGCCTGACGTAGATCAGCCTCATAGGCCGCAGGGTCAGTGACTTCCTTTTTGCGGGCCTCCTCTAGCACCAAGAGCAGCTCATCACGCGCTTTTTCTGCGTTCTGGACGGCGCGCAGGGCCACATCCTCGGCGTCAAGATCCTCCTGCTTCAGGGCATCGCCTAGACCACGATTTCGCCAGTAGATCCGGCTATAGGCGGCCTGGGCGTCCCGCACATCATTCGAGGCGCGCTCAACCTGTAGCTCGACACGCAGCTTCTCGGCGGCCAGGGTATCGCGACGTGTCTGGAGCCGAGCGCGGGCGCTGTCGACCACCGCCTGGCGCGAGGCGAGCTCCTCGCTTTCAGGGCCATTGCGCAGCTTCGCGAGCAGCGCTTCCGCCTCGCGCAGCTGAGCGCGGGCCGCCTCTAGATCTTCCTTGCTCACCGTGACATTTTGCAGGTTAAGGCGCGCGCGCGCCTCGTCGACCTTGGCCTGCGCCTGCGCGATCTGCTCCGGCGCCACGTCCGCGGTCAGCTGCTCATAGCCGGCGCGGCTCTGGGATAGCTCGGCCCGAGCGCGCTCTACATCAAGGTTCAGATCGCGGATGTCGAGGCCGCCGAGGATCTGGCCGGCGGTCACCTTTTCGCCGGCCACGACCTTCACCTCTGCGACCCTGCCGTCAATCTCGAACCCGAGGTTGACGACCCGCGCCGGGAGCACCTTGGCATTAGACAGGAGGGTGCCATCAGAGAGGCGTATGCTCTCCTGGGTGGCCGCGGGTGCCGGCGGCGTGCTCATCTGCGTGGGGGCAGCCGTTTGTGCCACCGGCTCGGCAGCCTCGGGCGCCTGCTGAGCACAGGCCGAGAGAAGCATGAGCCCCGCAGCAAGCGCCGGGAGGAGTGCATTGCGCGCATATCGCGTCATAGCATCAGTCCCCTGATCCGCTAGCGAGCCGACTAGTACCACGCTCGACTGTCACCCTGCCCTCGTTCTCTCCCGACACAGCGCCCGCGGCGCGGCGAGTGACGCGCTGGCGCAGCTGGCTGTAGTAGCGCCCCATCGGGCGGCGACCGCGCACATCATTAAGCAGGATGCCCAGAATGTTCGTCTTGGACTGCTGGAGCTGGTCGAAAGCCTGCTGGAGCATGTCAGCCGAGGTTGCGGGCGTCACCTGGGCGGCAATAAGCCGGCGCAGCTGGACTATCGGCGCGGGCGTGGCGCGTGCCACAAGCAGGACCGCGTCGACATGCTCCACCAGTATGGCCGTGTCCACGACCGACAGCAAGCTGGGCGTATCGAAGAGCACCAGATCCGCCTCGGCGCGCAGGCGCTCGACAAGAGCGGCGAAGTGCCCAGAGCCGATAAGCTGAGCGGGCAAGAGATTAGCCGGCCCGGCCGTAAGCAGACGCAGGTTCTCTACGCCGGTTGGGCGCAGATAGGCACCGGCGTGCTCGCCATCAGAGCTAAGCAGGCTGCTCAGGCCGGTCTCATTGCCCATCCCGAAATACTCGTGGAGCGTCGGCCGGCGCAGGTTCGCATCGACCAGCACCACACGACGGCTGGTCTGGGCCAGAGCCACGGCGAGGTTAGCGACGCTGAGGCTGGTGCCGGCGCGCGGCTCGGGGCTCGTGACGGCTAGGGCCTGTAGCGAGCGCTCGAGGGGGAAGTTGTCGATGAAGCCGCGGAACATCCGATAGGTCTCGGCGTCCGGCGCGAAGGGGTCGCTGCGCGTGATCAGGCGGGCCGCCGGGGTAAGGCCCGAGATAGAGCCGATCTCGGCCAGGGGTGTCATCCTGGTACGACGCTCCATGTCGCCGCCGCCGCCCATCGAGTCGTCGAAATAGTCGCGCAGGAAGCCGATCAGCACCGCCAGCAGGATGCCGATCACCGCCGCCAGGATCGCACTGCGCGGGATATTGGGCGAGATAGGCGAGAATCCGGCATATGGCTGCTCGACGATGATCAGGCTCGAGGCCTGCGCGAAGGGGTTATCGAGCAGGGTGCGCTCATTCTTCTGGAAGACGCGCACTATCTCGCCAACCAGCAGTATGGCCCGTTCGCGGTCGGGGTCTTGCACTTGTAGCTTAAAGACCTCGGTGCCGCCAATCGCCTCGGTCGTTACCCGGCCAAGGAGCATCCCGAGCGAGATATCATTCTCAAGGCCCAGGTTAGCAAGCACCTCGGAGAGCACCGTGCGCGTTCTCATCACCTCCATGACGGTAAGCGAGAAGCGCTCGCGAGCTCGCAGATCCTCCAGGGTTGGCGAAGGCGCCGCGAAACGGCCTTGATCCTGGTTGACCAGCAGCTTGGCCGTCGCCTGGTACATCCGGGTCTCCTTGTTAGCGTCAAGGAACCCGAGGGTGCCACCAATAACGGTCAGTAGCGCGATCAGCCAGAGCCAGCGCCAGACGAAGCGAAGATAGACCTTCAGTTCCATCAAGCCGTTCCACTCTTACAAAGGCGCGAAGCAAGCTCCCCCGGCTGATTCGGACGGCGCAGCTTACACTTGTTGGAAGCCGCAGACGCTACCGAATGAGGGGATGCACCGACACGAGATGGGCACCGTAGCTTGGGCGCCCCTCGTGACGTCGCCAGTATTGTACACTGTCCTTATCCGTTGTAGTTTTAGCGTCTGTAAGTTACATCTGGATGTCAAGCGCGTAATCGGCAGATTAACATTTGTTAATCTTTGCCACTCGCGGGGGATGCCAGCACCCTGCCTACCGGCTCGGCCTGCACGTGCCGAGGGCCGAGGATCGTCTCATAGAGGGCCTGGTAGCGGCGAGCCTGGATCTCCAGGGTATATTCGGCCAGGGCGATCTGGCGACAGCGCTCGCTCAGCGCGCGCCGCAGGGCCGCGTCGTCGAGCAGCCGCCGCAGCGCCGCGCGCAGGCCAGCCACATCGCCCTTCGGCGCGAGCAGGCCAGTCACCTGGGGTCGCACCATCTCGGGCACACCGCCGACATCGAAACCAACGACCGGCGTGCCACAGGCGATCGCCTCCAGGGCGGTGCTCGGCATGTTGTCTTGCAGCGAGGGGATAGCAAAGACATCGGCGGCGCTGTAGACCAGCGAGAGCATGTGATCCTGGCTCAGCGCGCCCAGCGCCACATGGGGGATGCCGCCCTCGACCTGCCCCGAGCCACGGCCGATCGAGAGCAGGATGAGATCGCCCATATCATCCATGCCCGCGAGGGCCTCGGACAGCAGCGCGAAGCCCTTGCGGCGGTTGCCGTACGTGCCGGCCACGAACAGCACAACCCGGGCCTGCGGCGGCAGGCCGAGCACCTGGCGCGCAAAGGCGCGGTCGCGCGGCGCGAACGCCTCGGTGTCAAGCCCGTTCGGGATATAGTGGACGGGGACATTCTGGAGCAGCGCGCTGCGCCGCACCTCGCCGGCGATCCACTGGTTCAGCGCGACAATATGAAGCCGCCCGGGCGCCACCCGGTCAAAGGCGAGGCGCTTGCGCCGCCAGATCTGGTGCGATAGATCGTCCGGCTCGCGCGAGCTTAGCTGGGGGCAGGCGCCACAGGCCGCCACATAGCGCCCACACTCTTCATCATAGTGGCACCCCCCGGTGAAGGCGTTCATATCAGAGAGGCGCCACACTACAGGGGTGCGCTGGGGCACCCGGCTGAAGAAAGCTCTGTAGTCCAGAAAGCCGGCGACCCAGTGCAGGGTGATCAGATCCGCCGGGGGCAGCTTCCGCACAAACTCTTCGCCGTAGCGGCTCCGATCATCCGTGAACGGCTCGAGCCCGGCCGGGCGCCTCTGCCGATACGGCCGGAAGGCGCGCTCGATCAGCTCGTAGCGCACCCGACGTGCCAGCTGAACCGTCCGGCTGTCGGGCTGACCGATCGCACGCACCGTCGGGTCATCGCTATCGCGCTCGGCACAGAAGACGGTCGAGTCGACGCCGATCGCGCGCAGGCCGCGATGCAGGCGATAGGCCGCGCGGGCGGCGCCGCCGGACTGGTCATTGGTGGTGACATGCAGGACTCTCATGTGCGACCTCTACCGCGCGCCACGGGGGACAAGGCGGCGCACCTGGCGCGCGAGCCGGCTGAACCCGGGCAGAGCATAGATCATGTTAGCGAAGATCTCACGTATGTAGGTCGGGTGGGCCGGCAAGGCCAGGCCCGCACGCATCCAGGCCAGGGTTGGGATCTGGCTGCGGTAGAGCCCCTTCCAGCGCCCAAGGTAGGTGTCGTAGAGCATCGTCTGCAGCAGCCGGCGCAGCTCGGCGTAGTCGGCTGGGCGGGTGCGGCGCAGCGCGCGCAGGCGCGGGTCGTGATCAAGAAAGCTCAGAAACTGCCGGCTAGACAGTGCCAGGCTCTGCACATCGGCCGCCTTGCCGAAGCTGGTGGTATGGATCCGGTGGCGAAAGGTGCAGCCTGCGCTAAAGGCAACCGCGCGCCCGAGGCACTGTTTGACGAGCAGCGCGTTGTCGGCGCCGTTCGCCCGCTCGATCGGCGGGTAGCCGCCGACCGCGCGCAGGTCGGCCGTGCGCGAGAGGTTCGTGGTGAAGCTAATGTACTTATGGGCGTACGCACACCACCCGCGCACAAACTCTAGATCCGACATCAGCTCGGCGGGCAGCGGGCGCTCGTCGGTAGCGCCCAGGATCTGGCCGCCGTCCTCGCTGAAGGCCTCGACCCGCGCGAGGCCCACCGCGGCCTGAGGGTAGCGCTCGAGCAGCCCGAGCAGCTCGGAGACAAAATTTGGGCTGATCTCATCATCGTCGCTGAGCAGGGTGAAGTAGGCGCCCTGGGCCGCGGCGATGAGCTGGTTGAAGTGCGTGACAATGTCTACCGTCCGCGGGTTGCGCCTCACGGTGAAGGGGCCCGAGTAATGCGCGGCGACCGTCGCCTCTACGATATCGCCATTCTCGCCATTATCCGAAACGATCAGCTCGATGTGCGGGTAATCCTGCGCGGCGACGCTGCGCAGCGCCCCGGGCAGGTAGTTCAGCCGCTTGTAGACGGGTATGGCGACCGTAACCAGTGGGGTCATCGGGTGGGTCTCCTGAGCAGGCGGCTACCGGGATTGCCGGACGGCCTCGCTGGCCGCCTCACCTGAGGGCAGCTCATCACGCAACTTGACCACGCGGGCCGGCGCGCCGAGCGCGATTGCGCCGGGGGGGAGATCGCGAGTGACCACGGCGCCCGCGCCGACCACGGCGCCCGCGCCAATGCGCACCCCGCCAAGCACAACCACGCCATAGCCGAGCCACACATCGTCCTCGATCACAATCGGGCCACGCGTGGTCAGCGCCTGGGCGATCATTGGCACCCCGGGGGCCATCCCATGGTCATAGGGGTAGAAGGCACAGGCGGGCGCAATCTGCACGCGCTTGCCGATGCTGATTGGCGCGACATAGGCCGCGATCTGACAGCGCGGCTGAATGCCGGTGCGCTCGCCGATCGTCAGGCTGCCGCCCGCGCCGTTCTCGATGATCGTGTCACGGTGCAGCTCGACACGGTCGCCCAGCTCGACCGGGCCCGCATCGTGCCGCTGATAGATCACCACGCCGTCGCCAATGAACACATGGCGGCCAAGGCGCAGTCGGCTGTGGGTGATCTGCGCGCTCGGCGCGATATAGCCGCCGGGGTAACGATGGGCCAGCGCGACACGGTGCTTATACGGCAGCGATAGCATGCTGCCAAGGAAGGTGGCGACCCGACCGGCGCGGCTCAGGTCGGCCCGGCGCATCCAGAAGTCGCCCCAGGCATTGGCCAGATCACGTTTCAGCTTCATAGGCTCTTCATCTACGTAGGCGCGGGTCTTGAACGCTGCCGCTGCGTCTCAATCCAATTGTTGTAGGCCGCCGAGACAACCAGAAACCTTCGCTCTACCAGCTCATCGGTATGTTCCACCGGCCAGGCTGTCGGAGTCTCGATACCGAGGAGCGGATTATGGTCGAGCACCTCCTGGTAGCGCTTGTACTCGGCCGAGCGCCGAAAATAGTTCTCTTCGAGCACCGCACGTTGCACAAGATCAGCAAAACCGCCAGTAAATTTATAATGGTAGAGTACACAGGTTAGGTCGGCCACAGTCGCTCTGTTCACCGCATGGGGCGTCGGGTCCATAGGCCGCATTCCGCCCTCGAGAAAGAGCAGCGGATGCTTGGTCAGCAGAACATTTACATCAAAGATCGTCTTGCGGATGCCGCCAAAGCAGGCCTGGATCGTCACGCTGGCCAGCTGATTCTGCACATCAAATGCAGAGTGATACTCCCGCCAGTCAGTATTGCTCACGTCGGCGAGCGGGTAGGCCACGCGCAGGTCTTCGTGGGTGGGCTTCCCTCGATCCAGGATCGGCCCCTGCGCAAACATGTCGAGCATCTGGGCGACGACAGCGTTGTAGCCATAGGCGCGCAGATAGCGCAAGAATGTCGACAGGTCGATCTGCCTGGAGCCCGGGTAGTCAAACAGCTCGTCGATATCGACACACAGCGACCAGCACCTCTGGCCGAAGCGGCGGATCAGGTAGCTCTTTAGCTGCCGCTGATACTGCCCATAGTTAAGCTTGCTGCTCAGGATGGTGACATGCGGGTAGCGGCGTGCGATCTCGATCGTCTGATCCAGCGAGCCATTATCGAGCAGCACAATCTGTGACGCACCAAGGGCCAGATAGTACTCGATGAATGCATGCATATAGCGCTCGCCGTCGCGCACCAGGCTCACCACAACGAGCTGGTCGGCGGCGATTCGAACCCGGCGCGGCCCATAGCAGTGACGAATGTTCATCGCGACGTAGGCCGTCTCCACGGTCTGGGCCAGCGCCTGAGACCAACTCTGGGCCATCAGCGCGCGCAAGGCCAGCAGAAAGGGCGCCCTGGTCAGAATGTAAAAGTCCCGAGGGGTACGGACTGCCCGCAAGCGGTTTAGAACCCAACGCACCATCACACAGTCTCCAGCGAACCGGGCGTGAGCAGTTGAGATCCTTTTCAAGCAGACAGCGATTGATGGTAAAGATCGATATAACGCTGCACATGGGTCTCAAGCGAGTACTCGGCCACGGCGATCTCACGACAGCGTACGCCGGCCCGCTGCCGCCCATCATTATCACTAAGCAGGGCAACGATCCCATCACAAAGGTCCTGGGCATCTTCCGGGCGCGCAAGGTAGCCGGTCTCTCCAGGGCGCACGGTCTCGGTCACCCCACCCACATTGAAGGTCACCATCGGCGTGCCGCAGGCCATGCTCTCGAGCAGGGTCAGACCAAAGGCCTCGGCGCGGGTCGGCGAGACATAGACATCGGCGGCCGCATAGGCGAGCGCCTTGATCCGGTCGTTGCCGATGTAGCCCAGGCTCACGACCGGGATATCGGTTGAGCGGGCGATCTCCTGGCTCTGCTCGCCTAGTAAGAGCAGGACCATCTCGCGCCGCAGCGACGCCGGCAGCAGCTGCAGGGCCTTAATCAGCAGGTCGCCGCCCTTCGAGCGTTGATTCAGCCGAACGGCGGCAAACATCAGCACTTTCTTACCGGCCGGCAGCGCAAGCAGGCGCCGGCAGACCTCGGGGTCGAGGGGCTCGTAGACGCTAGTGTCAATCCCGTGGGGGAGGTAGTGGACAGGAAAGCGATTGAGTATACTCTGGCGCGCCCGCTCGGCCAGCCAGCGGCTTGGCGCGGCCACATAGAAGCTTGACCGGCTATAGGCCCAGCGCTTCAGCCTCCAGTCGATCGCGGTGGCATCACGGCGGACCGGGGGGTTCGCGTCGGGGTAGGGGCAGCGGCCACAGCCGGTGCGCCAGCGCTCGCAGTCGTAGCTGATGGCGCAGTGGCCGGTGAGCGCCCACATATCGTGCAGAGTGAAGATTGTCGGCTTGCGCCGGGTAAGGGTCGGCAGGGCCAGGTATGAGAAGAAGTTCGGGTGCGGCCCGTGGATATGGAGCACATCGGCGGCGAGGTACTCGGTGTCGTTGAGCACGCTAAACGCGCTGATGGCGTGGATATCATTCAGGCCCATGCGCGAGGTGGCCTGGCGCAGCACTGACTCGAGGCGGGCCGGCCGGCCTATCTGGCGCACATCATCGGCGCTGGTGGTCTTTACGCCGCAGAGGATGCGCGACTCAAGGCCGTGCCGTTTCAGCTCGTCGTGGAGCCGGTTCATCACCAGGACGCCGCCAGCGGCCCGGCTGTTATCGCTAGAGTGGAGGTGCAGGATACGCATCGCTTGCTCTCTCAGGGCAGCTGGGCATCAGGCTCATCGGCAATCACCAGCTGACGTCCGATCCACTCGGGCTCAGGCAGACGATACCAGTGCGTACGCCAGACAATCCCGCTGCGCATCAGCTCGGGCACCGTGACGAAGCGGAAGCTGTCGCTGTAGCGTTTTAGCAGAAGATCGACCGCCGTAATCATAGCGCTGCGGTCAGCGAGGGCGGGGCTTTCGGCCGTCTGTAGCCGATCGTGCAGAATGATGATCATCCCGGGACGCAGGCGGCTGCCGATAAACTCAGCCATCCAGGGCCCCTCGCGGTCGAGCCAGTCATAGGCCGAGAGGCCCCAGCCGACGACATCGTAGCCGGCGCGCAGGGCGTCAATCCGCGAGGCCAGGCTCTGGAAACCGTACGGCGGCCGAAATAGCCCGCTGTCAAGGGGGCCAAGGATCTCGCGGCCGGCGCGGATCTGGGCGAGCCGCTCGCGACTGCTCACCTGCGGCATCACCGGGTGGCTCAGGGTGTGGTTGCCGATGGCGTGGCCGGCGGCCGCGGCGCGCTGGACGACCTCGGGGTAGCGCCGCGCGTGCTCGCCGATCACAAAGAAGGTGGCGCGGGCGCTATAGCGCCCGAGCACCTCGAGCAGGCGCGGCGTATAGAGCGGATGCGGTCCATCGTCAAAGGTCAGGGCGATCAGCGGCTTACGCGTGATCACGCGCGTGACCGTGCCCAGAGGGTTCTGTGCCAGCAGCTCAGTAGCATTCTGGCGGGCGCTCCGCAGCCGCGACCGCAGATTGATCCGCTGCTTGAGTGTGATTAGGGCAGGGTGGCGCAGCATCATCCGCTCCTCTCGGGTAAGGCCGCTATCATTCGAGCCGCGCCACTACGACAGGCCCGCGCGGCGCCGGGCAACACTACAGACCGCCTAAAGGTAGAGCACGCGATAGTGCAGCGAGCCGCGCACCAGGCCCCAGGCGTAGGCTGCCTCGTACAGCCATTTTGTCTTCCAGCCCTCGTCATGGCGCTTCAGGTAGTAGATGTGCGCGATAAGCCAGAGGTACTTATCGAGCACCTTTCGCGCTGACGAGCGGGGCATCCCATAGGCCGCAAAGCGCTTGTAGAGCAGCGGGTAGTAGAAGGCGTAGCCGTAGATCTGATCCCAGAGGTCGTCCAGGCTGGGCCGGTGGCGGTAGCGCACAACCGCGTCGGGCGCGTAGTGCAGCTCATAGCCCTTGAGCTGCAGCCTCCACGATAGATCGAAATCCTCTGAGCGAGGCAAGCTCTCGTCATAGCCGCCCACGGCCTCGTAGGCCTCGCGCGAGAGGCCCATATTGCAGCCGATCAAGTAGGGCAAGAAGCCGAGGGCCTTGTGCTCGACGCCGCGATAGCCGAAGGGCCGGTTGGGCCCGCTCTGATTCAGGGTCTTCGCGTCGATCGCCCCGGCGACGGCATGGCGACCGCGCAGCGCCGCGATCATAGCGGCCAGCCATCCGGGGGCAACCACATCATCGGCATCAATGAAGATCTGGTAGTCGCCCAGCGCCGCCCGTGCGCCAATGTTCGCCGCGTAGGCCTTGCCCTGACGCTCGGGCGCCGTCACTAGGCGCAGGTGCGGCATCCGCTCGCGATAGCGGCCCACAAGCCCCACGGTATCATCAGTCGACCGATTATCGACGACCAGCACCTCCACGCTGTCAGCGCACTCCTGAGCGAGCAGGGCATCAAGCTGCTCGCCAAGGGTGCTGGCGGCGTTATACGTGGCGATGACGATGCTGAATTCCGGCCTCCGTTCCATCACGTGCCTCCCTGTGGCAAGAACCGGTCGGAGCCGGCAAGACCCTACGGCGGGGCGGGCCTAGAGCAGGTCGATCTTCGCGCGTAGCGCGCCCTGGATCTCGCGCGTCGCATTACGCGTGTCAACCACTGCCGGCGCCAGCTCGGCGATGCGCTGGTAGTCGAAGGCGCGATGGTTGGTGATGATCACGGCGCAGTCGCAGCCGGCGAGGAGATCGTCGCTGAGGGGGACGGTCCGCAGCTGTCGACCATCGTGGGTCTCAAAGACGTCAACGTGGGGGTCGCAGGCCAGCACATGGGCGCCCTCGGCGGTCAGCAGGTCGAGCACCTTAAAGGCGGGCGACTCGCGGTAGTCATCGACATCGGGCTTATAGGCGACCCCGAGGATCAGAACGGTGGCGCCGTTGAGGGCCTTGCGCTGCCGGTTGAGGGCGCGGATCACCAGATCGTGAACGTGCCGCGGCATCTGGGTGTTGATCTCGCCCGCAAGCTCGATAAAGCGGGTGGACAGATCATAGGCCCGGGCCTTCCAGGTCAGGTAGAAGGGGTCGATCGGGATGCAGTGGCCGCCCAGGCCCGGCCCGGGCGTAAACTTCATAAACCCGTAGGGCTTCGTGGCGGCCGCATCGATGATCTCCCACACATCTAGCTCCATGCGGTCGCAGAGCAAGGCCAGCTCGTTGACGAGGGCGATATTGACCGCGCGAAAGATATTCTCGAACAGCTTGGTGAGCTCGGCAGCGTCGGGCGAGCTCACCGGCACGACGCGGCTCGTAATCCGGCTGTAGAACGCCCCCGCCAGCTCGGTGCAGGCGGGGGTCACCCCGCCGACCACCTTGGGCGTATTCTCGACGCCCCAGCCCTTGCTGTTCGTCTGGCCGGGGTCGATCCGCTCGGGCGAGAAGGCCAGAAAGAACTGGTCGCCAACGCGCAGGCCGCGGGCCTCGAGACGCGGCATCAGCACCTCGCGGGTGGTGCCAGGGTAGGTCGTGCTCTCGAGGATCACCAGCTGGCCCGGGCGCAGCTGGGCGGCAATATCGGCCGCGGCGGCCTCGATATAGCTCAGGTCAGGGTCGCGTGTTGTATTGAGCGGCGTCGGCACACAGATCACAAGCAGATCGCACTCGGCCATGCGTCGGGTGTCGGTAGTGGCGACGAGAGCGCCGGCGGCGATGAGGCTAGAAAGCCGGTCGCCGGGCACATCGCCGACATAGCTTACGCCACGGTTGAGCTGGACAACCTTCTCGGAGCTGACATCGAACCCGATCACCGGGAAGCCGATGGCCGCGGCGCGCACGGCGAGCGGCAGCCCAACATAGCCAAGGCCAACCACACCGACGACCGCACGTCGCTCGTCGATCCGGCTCAGCAGCGCTGCGAATAGTTCCATCCCACGAGTCCTCCTCCACGCGGCCCTGGAGCGAGCCCCTGTCGGCACACCTCCCGGCGTGGTGCGACAGCTTAGCACATCTGACGACGGCGGGCCACACAGCGTAAGACCGGCGTGTCGTCATGCTCCAGAGCGGGCCGCGCATCGGACAAGCCTGGCCCCGAGGGCCTACAGGGGCGTATAGCTAGTTGACCAATTGAGCATTGGCCGCATCAGGCCAATCACATTGCCGCCCCAATCTCCGCGGGCCGCATCGCTCTCCATACGATCGACTACCTGGAAGGCCACCGCATCGCGCTCATGAAACTGGCCAACCGACGGCTCGATCGATGTTATGGCCACATCAACATAGATCGTCCCCTCGGAGAACAAATTGCCGGGAACCTCTACCCTGCTTATATAGCGCCCGGGTGGGCGTGGCCGCTGGCGCCATTCAGGGTCTACATCGAGCGTCGTGAAGAGGCACACGTTGTCCTCATTCATCAGATAGAAGTGAGGGAGGAGCACGTGCTTGCCGGCAAAGACATCGTATTCCATCTCGAGGCACATTGGCCTGCGGATGTCTATCGTGTCGGTCACGGCGCCCGCCTCGTCACGCACACGGACAGCCCTTAGACGTGAGACCGAGCCCGCGGGGCTTTTGCTCTCGTCAGGCCACTCGCGCTGGCCCATCGAGCCAGTGTCGCGGCCAAGGTAGGTGTTGATCACCTTATACGAGGGGCCGTCGTCGATCACTCGCCCGAACTCGAGCAGGATGGTGCGGTCGCACATGCGCATGATCGACTGCATGCTATGCGAGACGAAGAGCACGGTGCGCCCCGCCTGGCCAACATCCTGCATCTTATTAATGCACTTCTTCTGGAAGCGCGAGTCGCCGACGGCAAGCACCTCATCGACGATCAATATCTCAGGCTCGAGATGGGCGGCCACCGCAAAGGCGAGGCGCACGTACATCCCGCTTGAGTAGTACTTGACCGGCGTGTCAATAAACTTCTCGACCTCGGCGAAGGCGACGATCTCATCGAAATTGCGCTCGATCTCGCGCCTGCGCATCCCGAGGATGGCCCCGTTGAGAAAGACGTTCTCGCGCCCGGTCAGCTCGGGGTGGAAGCCCGTCCCGACCTCGAGGAGCGAGGCGACTCGGCCGTACAGCTCGGCCCGCCCCCGCGAGGGCTCAGTGATGCGCGAGAGCACCTTGAGCAGCGTGCTCTTGCCGGCGCCATTACGCCCGATGACGCCGACCACCTCGCCGGGGCGCACGTCGAAGGAGATATCAGAGAGAGCCCAGAGCTCTTTCTCAGGTAGGCGACGTTGTCCGAAGGGGCGGCGGATCATACCCGCCAGCGTGTCGCGCAACGTCCCGTAGCTAGCCTTTTCCTTCAGCTGGCCGATATGGTATAGCTTCGCCAGACCCTGGGCGCGAATCGCGTATGTCATAGGCTTGATTAATCGGCCACGCTAGATCACGTCGGCGAACTTACGCTCGACAGATTGGAAGTAGATCGCACCAGTCACCAGGAGCACCAGCGATACCACGGCGGAGAAGGCGATCATCGAGCTAGGGGGCTCGCTGCCAAGAAAAGCCCAGCGAAACCCCTCGACCACGCCGACCATCGGGTTCAGGCCATAGAGGGTGCGCCACGGCTCGTCCAGCAGGCTGCTCGGGTAAGCGACGGGCGTAGCGAAGAGCCAGAACTGCACGACGAACGGCAGCGCGTGGCGGATATCACGGTAGCGAACATTGAGCGCCGCGAGCCAGAGGCCCACCCCCAGCGCACAGACCAGGGCCTGAAGCAAGAAGAGCGGCAGCAGCAGCACCGCCATCGTTGGGGCAACCCTGTACCAGACCATCAGGCCGATTAGCACCACCATCGCGATTGAGAAGTCGACCAGGCTGGCAAGGACGCCTGAGACGGGCAGAACGACACGCGGGAAGTAGACCTTCTGCACCATGCTCGCGCTGGCAACCAGGCTGTTGGCGGCCGTCGAGAGGGCCGTCGCGAACAGCTGCCAAGGTAGAAGGCCAGCGTAGGCAAAGATCGGGTAGGGGAACCCATCGGACGATACCCCGGCGAGACGACCGAAGAAGATCGAGAAGATGACCATCGTCATCACCGGCTGGATGATGGCCCAGGCCGCCCCAAGGATCGTCTGCTTATAACGGACCTTGACATCGCGCCAGATTAGAAAGAAGAACAATTCGCGATATTCCCAGATCTCGCGCCAACGCAGCAAGATCAGGCCCTGCGTGGGCTTGATCACGACGGTGGGTAGGGTTGATCTTGGTATGGGCTCCGCCGACCGTACCGGCTGCTGAGTGTCGAGCACAGCCACTGGTTCGATGTACCTTTCACTGTGTCCGGGCTGCGGGGGGCAGATAGAGGCCCGCCTCAGCCTGAACGGCTTGACGCGCGTCACGGAGCATGACCTGGCTGCTGACAGCGTGTCTGGCACTAGGACGGGTAGTTCAGTTGCTAGGATAGCTATAAATAAACAGAAATGCAATTACAATTTCTTCAGCGCTAGGCAGCCCATAGGCCCACGGCCGCGCCCAGATCTGGGCTATCGAGGCGGACGCCACGATCGGCTCGACGCCGGCGATCGCCAACGCCGTAGTCGAGGCCATGGCCCACCTGGGCGTGCGCCAGATTGATATCTCGCTCAGGTCAGAGGTAAGGTATGGAGGGCGGTCAGTGGGGGCTGAAGGCCCTCACCCCCGCCGCCGGCGCGGCACGCCCGCGCTGCATACGGCGGGGGTGAGGGCAATGGTGCGCTTACGGGTGGGTTACGCGCACATCGACGACCCGCTCGACGACGGGGGTGATCAGAGTGCGCACCTCTTCGAGGGTCAGGCCGTCGACCTTGAAGGTGACGGTGCTGTGGCCCGCGGAATCGCCGTCGAAGGTGCCAAGGGCCACGATATTGCCGCCGACGCCCGCGATGGCCCCGGCAAGGTTGGCCAGCTGGCCGGGCTCGTCGAGGATACAGACCTCGCAGCGCACGCCGGCCTTGCGGGCGCCCATCAGCTCGAGCAAGATCTTGAATAGGTCGGTCTCGGTGATGATGCCGACGACCTCGCCGCCGCGCATGACGGGCAGGCCGCCAACACGCTGGTCGGCCATGATCCGGGCGACCTCCTCGATCGGCATATCCTCGGCGATGGTTGTCACGTTACGAGTCATGATCGGCTCGACCGTGAGCTTGCTCAGCAGATAGTTCAGCTCCCACACGCTGAGCGTGGTCGCGTTCGACGGCGCGGCGTTGAGCAGATCCTTCATAGAGACGATGCCGAGCAGTTTGCCGTGGGCGATAACGGGGGTCCGGCGGATATGCTCGGTACGCATCAGATGGAGCGCGTCGTTGACCGGTGTATCGGGGGTGACACTGATCACCGGATGGTTCATACGTTCGCCAACAAGCATGGCTACCTCCTTGTAGGCCATTTTGAAGGGCTGTGGTGCAGGCCTGAAGTGCCAGCCCAACCTGTACTATAGCACAGCCCGATACAGACGACGTAAACGCTCCACAACTGGCAGGATCGAGTCATACGCCGTGTATAATAGGCGTAGCGGAGGCACAGCGGCGTCGAGGAGGACGTATGAAAGACGTGGTCATTGTTGGGGCAGCGCGTACACCTATCGGCAAGTTCAACGGGGCCTACGCGGGGCTAACGGCGACAGATCTCGGGGCCGCCGCGGTACGGGCCGCCGTCGAGCGGGCGGGCATCGACCCGGCCAGCGTCGACGAGTGCATCATGGGCAACGTGGTGGCGGCCGGCCTCGGCCAGGCCCCGGCGCGCCAGGCGGCGCTCAAGGGCGGCCTGCCGGCCAGCGTGGGCGCCCTGGCGATCAACAAGGTCTGCGGCAGCGGCCTCAAGGCGGTCATGCTCGGCGCGGCGCTGATCCGCACCGGCGAGGCCGAGGTGATCGTGGCCGGCGGCATGGAGCATATGAGCGGCGCGCCATACCTATTGCCCGGCGCCCGCCACGGCTACCGCCTTGGCAACGGCGAGCTGCTCGACGCGCTTATCCACGACGGACTCTGGTGCGCCTTCGAACACCAGCACATGGGCAACTCGGCCGAGTGGATCGCCCAGGCCCACAAGGTCACCCGCGCCCAGCAGGACACCTTCGCCCTCCAGTCACACGAGCGCGCCGTGGCCGCCTGGGGCGCGGGCCGCTTCGCCGCCGAGATCGCCCCGGTGAGCGTGCCCGGCCCCAAGGGCAGCACGCTGATCGTCGACACCGACGAGGGTCCCCGGCAAGACAGCAGCCTCCAGGCGCTCGGCAAGCTGCGCCCGGCCTTCGCCAAGGATGGCACGGTGACGGCCGGCAACGCCCCGGGCATCACCGACGGCGCCGCGGCCCTGGTGCTGATGAGCGCGAGCCGCGCCGCCCGCCTCGGCCTCGCGCCGCTGGCCCGCGTCGAGCACGGGGCCCAGGCGGCCGTGCCACCGCTCGAGGTCTTTACCGCGCCGCCCTTCGCGATCCACAAGCTGATGGAGCGGGCCGGCACCACGG
>JAAXUL010001101.1 GCA_013336035.1 Chloroflexales bacterium | reverse complement strand
ATCACCTCCGCGGCCTCGCCGATGGCCTGGGCGCCGGCGGCGCAGGCCGTGCTGGTTGCCGAGATGTAGCCGCGCAGGCCGAGCTGGATGGCCACCTGGGCCGCGGGCATGTGCGGGATCGCCGCCGGGATGAAGAAGGGGCTGATCTTCATACCCCCGCGCTGGACGAGGGTGGTCACCGCCTGCTCGACGTCGGGCATCGAGATCGTGCCGCAGCCGACCAGGGTGCCGATCTCCTCGCTTGTGCCGGCGTCGATGCGCAGGTCGGCGGCCTCGACGGCCATGCGGGCAGCGGCCACGGCCAGCTGGCTCGAGCGGGACATGCGCCGGGCCTCTTTGAAGTCCATAAAGGCCTGGGGCTCGAAGCCGGGGATCTGGCCGGCGATCTGGCAGGGGTAGGGGCTCGGGTCGAAGTAGGTGATCCGGCTGATCGCGCTGCGCCCGGTCGAGAGGCCTTCCCAGAAGGGCTCTACCCCGACGCCGAAGGGCGAGACGACACCGACCCCGGTGACGACCACCCGGCGGTCCTCATCCTCGACATCCTGTTCGAGGGGGAGGGTGGCTGTGATGGGCGTGTCCTCAAGGACATCGGCCAGCAGCTCATCGATGCGGGCACCAAGATTATAGGCCTCGAAGTTGCCCAGGAGGCCGAGCAGCTCTGCGCGGAGGGCAGCCCGCCGGCTGGCCGTAATCTGCGCCATAGCGGTTTCCCAGAGTAGGCGTCGAGAACGTCCCCGCATGATAACACAAAAAACGAATGGCTTTCGTTATCATTTACCCGCCTAGCTGCGACATGCCGCGCAGAGTTGGCAGCACGCCCTCGGGCAGCCCGTGCCCCCACGGCTTCAGCTGCACCGCGTGGCGGATGATCTGCTCGAGCGCGGCCTGGGTGGCGCCGCTGCGGATCGCCGCGCGCAGATCTAGCTCGTCGTCGCGCAGCAGGCAGAGGTGCAGGCGCCCATCTGCGGTGAGGCGCATGCGGTTGCAGGTGGCGCAGAAGGGGTCGGTGACGGCGCTGATGAAGCCGAGCTTGCCCGGGGCGCCGGGGATGCGGTAGCGCCGCGCGGGGTCGGCAGGGTCCTGCCCATAGGGGTTGAGCGGGCCGAAGTGGGCCTCGATGAGGGCGATCAGCTCGGCGGTGCTGACCACGCCCTCCTCGGCGAGGCCGGCCACGCCGGTCAGGGGCATCACCTCGATGAAGCGGAACTCCCAGGGGTGACGCGTGGTCAGCTCGGCCAGGCGCACCACCTCGTCGTCGTTCATGCCGCGCACGATCACCGCGTTGAGCTTGAGTGGGCGCAGGCCGGCCTCATCGGCGGCCCGAATGCCCGCCCAGACCTCGTCGAGGCTGCCACCACGGCTCATCTGGCGGAACTTCACCGGGTCGAGGCTGTCGATGCTGATGTTCACTCGGTCGAGGCCCGCCTCCTTCAGCGGCCCGGCGAGCTTGCGCAGGCGCAGGGCGTTGGTGGTCATGGCGATGTGCTCGATGCCGGGGATGGCCTTCATGGCCCTGATCAGCTCGACCAGTTCCTGGCGTAAGGTTGGCTCGCCGCCGGTGAGGCGCAGCTTGCGGAAGCCTGCCGCGGCCGCGGCCCCCACGACCAGCAGCAGCTCGTCGTTGGTGAGCAGCTCGGGGCGGGGGGCGAACCGCATGCCGAGGGCGGGCATACAGTAGACGCAGCGCATGTTGCAGCGGTCGGTGAGCGAGATACGCATGTAGTCGATGCGCCGTCCGAAGCTGTCGAGGGCGGGTGTGTCGGTGGGATAGGTGGGGAGTGCGTGCGGCTTGATGAAGGTGAGGGGGACGGTGCCCTTGATGGCATCGTGCTCCATCGTCATGACCTCGTTGTCATTGTTGCGAGAGGGGCAGGGAGGGAACGTTCCCTCCCTGCCTAGCTCTCTGGCTGCTCAGGCAGCGTCAAACTTCACCACGCTGATGCGGGCCGCGAGCCGCCCCGCGATCTGGCGGAAGACCTCGGCGTAGGCGTCGGGGGCGTCGCTGATTACCGAGGGGGCGCCGGTGTCGCCGCCCTCGCGCACAGCTATGCCCAGGGGGATCTGGCCGAATAGCGGCACGCCCAGCCTCGCCGAGAGCTGCTCGGCGCCGCCGCTGCCGAAGATGTCGTAGCGCTTGCCGGTGTCGGGGGCCAAGAAGTAGGCCATATTCTCGACGATGCCGAGCAGGGGCACATTGACCTTCTTGAACATCTCCATGGCCTTGATCACATCGGCTGTGGCGACGGCCTGGGGCGTGGTGACGATCAGGCTGCCGGTGAGCGGCAGGCTCTGGGCCAGGGTCAGGGCGATATCGCCGGTGCCTGGGGGCATGTCGATGATCAGATAGTCGAGGGGGGCCCAGGCGACGTTATAGAGGAACTGGCGCAGGAGCTGGCTGACCATAGGGCCGCGCCAGATCACCGGCTGGCTCTCGTCCACCAGGAAGCCCACCGAGATCAGCTTGATCCCGTGGCCCTCGAGGGGGATCATCATGGCCTCGCCCTGCTCGTTCTGGAAGGCCTCGGGCTGGCCGCGCACGCCGAACATGAGCGGCATGCTCGGGCCGAAGACGTCGGCGTCGAGCAGGCCGACCTGCGCGCCCTCCTGGGCCAGGGCGATGGCCAGGTTGGCGGCCACGGTGCTCTTGCCGACGCCGCCCTTGCCGGCGGCCACGGCGATCACATTCGCGACGCCGGGGATGGGGGCCTGCTCGGGGATGCCGGCGGGGCGGCGGGTGTTGGCCGTGAACTAGACGCCGACCTCGCTGACGCCGGGCAGGGCTCGGACCGCCAAGCGTCAGGTCGTCCACCATGAGCGGCCCCGGCCGCAGCGGCGTGACGGCGTCAGGTTGCCGGGCCTTCTCCGCCGTAGTCCAAGGCTACCCCTCCAGCGTCAAGGTCGAGGCCGCCACCTACCGCATCTCCCTGATCGGCCTCGAGTACCGACAGCGGGAGCTGCTGAAGCTCCTC
>JAAXUL010001100.1 GCA_013336035.1 Chloroflexales bacterium | reverse complement strand
CGCATAAACGTGGCGGTCAATCGGTGCATCGCTACCCCACTCTCGGGCAGAAGCTCTACTAAGCCAACCACCGCCAGCCGACGCAGCGGCGCGTCTACTTCAGCGGCCTGTCCTTCATCGTCAGGGTCGCGGTCGGCCAGGCGTACGAGGAGTCGCTGTGGGATAGGTATGGGTGCGAGGTAAGCCATGCCCTGGAGCAGGGTGAGCGCTAGGGCATCCGTCGATTTGGCCGCATCGAGCTGCTGGTAGCTCAAGGCGATGGTCGCGGCAACACTGGTGGCATGGCGGGTGGGTAGCCCTTCCTCTAGCTCGGCATCAAGCGAGGGGTGGACCAGCAATGCCTCTGCCAGCCGCTGCCGGTAGCCGGCCAGCGGGAGGCTCGGCGTCTGCTCCAAGTAGGCTCCGGCCAGCGCCAACGCCAAGGGCAGATCGCCAACCGTCATGCAGATCGCGTCAGCCTCTGCCGCCACCGCCGGTTCCGCCAGAACCGTCTCGACCTGCACACCGTAGCGCGGGGTGAGCAGGAGCCGAATGCTCTCGGGGCGGGCCAGCGTGGCAAGGCGCACGGCCTGCACGCCGCTTGTCGCCGTCCAGACCCCGCGCCGGGTGGTGATCAGCACGCGTGCCCCGCCGCTGGTCGGCCGCCATTCTTGGAGGAGCTGGGGATCTTCAAGGTTGTCAAAGACGAGCAGCCGGCGCACTGGCTCGTTCCAGGCGCGTCGCACCGCGGCGATCTTCCCCTCGAAGTCGAGCCCGCTCCAGCCGGGCAGGTCCAGGCCGCCCGGCCCACCAGCGGCGGCCACCTGCGCGGCCACGCTCTCGGGCTGGGCCATGCTGATCCAGAAGACCCCGCCAGGGAAGTCGTCGCGGTAGCGGTGGGCGAACTCGCTGGCGAGCTGGGTCTTGCCGATGCCGCCGGTGCCGGCCAGGGCCGGCAACACGGCGGCCGTGCCACTCGTCTCGCTAAGTAGCGCCTGGGCGAGCTGATCAAGCTCGGCGTCGCGACCACGAAACAGCGGGTTGACCGTGTAGGGCACTTGGAATACCCCGGCGCCGCGCACCGCTGCCGTGTCAGGCGTGTGCCAGAGCGCCCCATCGTTGAGCGCCATCCAGAGTGTTGGCATCCACCAGGGGCGGTCGGCGGGAAGGGCCGCGCGGGCCGCGGCCAGCGCCCTATCGATCTGCCCGTCGCGGCCCAGCTCGGTGAACAGACGCGGGATGAGGGTGGCGACTAGCTCCATCGGCACGTCGCCCTGCATCCCGAGCACCGCGCCAACGCCGGTACGGGCGAGCTGTGGGCCGACGGTGGCGAGCACCTGGTAGGTGTCGCCGGCGCTGCGGCATGAGGCCAGCACGATCAGCAGCGGGCGACGGGCGAGGTCGGCACTCTGGCGCACGAGGTCACTGCCGGCGATCGGCAGGGCCGGCTCGCCGGGCTGGCGCTCCAGGTAGAGCATCGGCTGGCCCTGCACGATCGCGCCGTGGCAGACGAGATACAGGATGTGAACCTCACCGCGCAGTGCGTCGGCCAGGGCGGCCAGCGTGGCGCGCGGGCGGCCTTCGTGCCCGTCAATGAGTGTTGCCGGAATGCTGCCGAGCCCGGTGACCGCGCGCTCTACCTCGCCGGCCACATCGACCGAGGCCATACCAGGGCCGGTGGCGGCCGAGACGGCGATGACGGCGCGGAGCTGCGGCTTCGTGGCGGCCCGGAGGGCGCCGGTATGCTCGCTGCCCAGGTAGCGCGAGAGCAGCACCTGCTCGCGGTACGCCAGCGGCGTGCCTCGCAGCGGGTCGTGGAGCAGCTCCCAGCGCAGCGCGTGTAGCCGGTCGTCGCCCTTCAGGCTCAGGCTCACCCGGAGTTGCTCGCCGCTGCCCTCGGCGCTCCCCAGTGCCCGCTGCCAGGCCTCGCGCAGCGCCGGCACGAAGATCATGTTCGTCAGCGCGCCGCCATAGGCTGCGGGGAGGCTGCTCAGCCCCCGCAGCCCTTCGTCGCCGATCGTGATCGGCACATCCTCGGCCAGCTCGGCACGGCGACCGGCCAGGTGTAGATGCAAGGTCGCTGTGGTGGCCCCATCGGCTGTGCGGGTGATGATCAGCTCAAGGCGGGGTGTGGGCATTGCGGTTGCTCATCAATATGGAGCTGCTGCGGGATTAGCCATCAATTCTTAGACAAGCCTGAAGGTGATGGTATCGTAGCGGATGCTCTTTGGGGCGTCAAGATGGCGTACAATTGTTTACTTGACGTGCGCGGTAAATTATTGTAAAGTCGTGTTCGTCAGAATAGAATACTGTGCGACTGGCATGCGACCAGCTTTGTCTTGCCTCCTCAGAGGTGATACAGCGCTGGTCGTTTTGCGTTCCCTCGCAGCTTCCTCGCGTGCTCCTCTGGGTTGGCATAGAAGGCTGGATGCTCTATGCCCGCCACACCCATCGACTCGATCGCCGTCGAGCTTCTGACTCTGGCCGAGGCCGCCAAGGTGCTCCGCATCTCGCGCGTGACGATGTACGGCCTCCTGCGCACCCGCGCCCTCGATAGTCTCACGATCGGCCGCCGTCGCTTCATCACCCGCGAGCAAATCAACCGCTTCTGTATCCTCCGCACCCAAACGAGCCTGCCTCCAGGAGCTGAAAGGCGTGAGGCACCTGTCGCCCCCGGCCAGGAAGGGGGCGGACGATGAAGGCGCGCCGCTCCACATATTTGGTCATCGACCCTGATCGTGCCGCTCTCTATGCCGCGATCGGGTGGGAAGGTGGGCGGGTCGAGGTTGTTGCTGGTACGAACAAGGCTGACAACCCCGACAAGATTGACCTCATCACCTACGACAAGGCGACCCGACGTGCGACCAGTCGAAAGTGGATCGCCCCTGACGACGTCGCCGCCTTGGAGCGGCATATTCAGCACCATACCCAGCGCTGGGGCAACGTGTATGTAAGCATTGGCACCTACGATGCGGTGCCAAGCCGCCATCG
>JAAXUL010001099.1 GCA_013336035.1 Chloroflexales bacterium | reverse complement strand
TCGATCCAGTGCAGCTGCCCCGCGGGCCCAAACATCCGCAGCTGGAACTGGTACGCACCACCTTCGGTGAGCGCGGCCGCGATCGTCTGCGCGAGGGCCGGCCGATCCGGAGGGTAGACCGCGGCGATCATTTCATCGATCGTACAGCTCAGCTGCCCCGGCGGCAAGCCGATGGGGAGCGTCTCCTGCGCGATGTAGGTGAACGTGCCGGCGGCCACATCCCACTCCCACACGCTGGACTTGGCGGCGTCGAGGGCCAGACGCAGCCGCTGCTCGCCGGCATGGAGTGTGGCGTTGGCCTGGGCCAGCGCCGTCACCTCCTGCACTACCAGGCAGAACCCTGGCGCCGGGCCGTCCGCCAGGGCCAGGGGATGGAGACTGGCCTGCCAGGTGCGCACTGGGGCTCCCGGCTCAGGGCCGGCGACCACCAGGTCCAGCGGGCCGGCGGGCTGGCCGGTTCTGAGAACCTGGGCGCGGGCGGCGGCGAGCGACGCGGCATGCTCGGGCCAGTGATCGAGCAGCAGCTGCCCGCGTAGCGCCGCTGCGGGGCGGCCCAGCAGATCAGCCAGGGCGGGGTTCGGCTGGAGGATGCGCAGCTCCACGTCGAGCGCGGCGACGCCGACCGGGAGGGTGTTGAGCATGGCGGTGAGCAGCGCCCGGGCCTGATCGCGCTCGCGGACGAGCCGGGCGGTGGCGATGGCGCGCTGGATGCTCAGGTGCAGACGCTCAGGGGTGAGTGTGCCTTTGGGGAGGTACTCCTGGGCGCCCTGCTGGAGCGCCGCCACCGCCAGCGCTTCGTTGCCGGCGCTGGTGAGCAGGACCACTGGCACATCGGTGACGGCGCGCAGGGCCGCGAGGAGCGCCAGCCCATCCATGTCGGGCAGGCGCTGGTCGAGCAGCACGCAATCGGGCAGAGAGGCCTGGACGGCGGCGAGGGCCTGGTCGCCCCGGCTGGCCTCTAGGAACGTATAGCCGGTCGGAGCGGCGCGAGCGAGGAGCCGACGCATCGTCAGCCGGTCTTCCGGTACGTCCTCGACAATAAGCACCGTGAGCGGGGGAGCGTCCATCGATCCTCCTGCGGGCGCATACGTGGACATCGTGACAGAGCCGCCGGATACCACAAGCGCGTTCCAGGCGCGGACCACAATGACGCTGCACATCGGTGTGAAGCGCCATCACGGGACGCCGGCTGACCGGTCTGGGATCGTCCCATGGGGCGGAGCAGATGGGCACTTCGATGAAATCAGATCTGCGTTACTCTCAGTATACGACGCGCCGTCTCTATAGTCCAAGGGGGTGCGCCACGAGATGCTGTATGGGGCTGGGGGGCAAATCGGTGCGCAGCGCGCCACGCGACGACAGCCTGTAGTTTCGCGGGCACGGCCCGGGGGTGGGCGGCTAAGGACTTCATACGCCTGGCCGCTCTCTACGAGGATCCAGACTCTGTCGTGCGCAGCTATCTGCGAGACGGAGCCGACGGCTGGCGCCACTCGCCACGGCCGCACGTCCGAGCCGCCGGTTCGCGCCGCGCCAGGAGCGAAGCAGCTAGCCGCGTCGTCACGGCGCAGCCGTGCAGGGGCTTGTGCGATGGCACGTGGGCGTGCTATCCTAACCTTCGATAAGCGGAAGGTATCGAAGGTTAGCAGCCATGACGGAGCTCGCCCTCCCCCCGGCGGCCGCGGCCCTCGCCCAGGCCGCCCAGCAGGCCCGCGACTACGCCGAGGCCGCCAAGGCCCCCAACACCCGCCGCGCCTACCAGGCGGACTGGCGGGCCTTCACCGCGTGGTGCGAGGCGCACGGGCGGGCGAGCCTGCCCGCCACACCCGAGACGCTCATCCTCTATATAAGCGCGCTCGCGGAGAGCCGGAAGGTCGCGACCATCCAGCGCCGCCTCTCCTCAATCAGCGTGGCCCACCAGCTCGCCGGCCACCCCTCCCCCACCCACGAGGCCCACGTGCGCACGGTGATGCAGGGCATCCGGCGCACGAAGGGCGCAGCCCCGGCGGCGAAGGAGCCAGCGGTGACGAAGGTGCTCAAGGCGATGGTCGAGGCCCTGCCCGAGGGGGCGATCGGGGCGCGCGACCGGGCCCTGCTCCTGCTCGGCTTCGCCGGGGCCTTCCGGCGCTCGGAGCTGGTCAGCCTCGACGTGGCCGACGTGCGCGAGACCAGCGACGGGCTCGTGGTCACCCTGCGCGCGTCGAAGACCGACCAGGCCGGCGAGGGCACGAAGAAGGGCATCCCCTACGGCTCGACCCCCCACACCTGCCCGGTGCGGGCGGTGCGCGCGTGGAAGGAGTTGGCCGGGCTGAGCGAGGGGCCGCTGTTCAGGCCGATCAACCGCCACGGCCAGGTGCGCCCCCGGCGGCTCACCGGCCACGCCGTGGCGACGATCGTCAAGCGCGCGGCGACGCTGGCCGGGCTGGAGCCGGCCCACTTCAGCGGCCACAGCCTGCGGGCGGGGCTCGCGACCGCGGCCGCCCAGGCCGGGGTGAGCGAGCGGGTGATCATGCGGCAGACCGGCCATAAGAGCCTGCCCGTGCTCCGGCGCTACATTCGCGATGGCTCGCTCTTCCGCGAGAACGCCGCTGCCCAGGTGGGGCTGTAGCGATGGCGCTCAAAGAGGCGGGAGCGCCAAGGCAGGGGGCAACGTAGTACTCCCAAGTGCGCGTTAACGATAACCGTATCTGTGAGGCTTACCCGCTATCTTTCCGCTGGCAGGCAGCTACTTTTCATCCAGTCATATTCGGGATGTGTCTCTCTAGTACAGCGTCCGAGTTGTTTTGACGGATTGAGAGGGGCTTGGGGAGGGCTAGGCCCTCCCCGAAAAAAGACGTCTCGCAACCCGGCAGAGTAGCTCGGACGGAGCACTAGTACTGCGTCCGAGTTATGCTGACGGGTTGAGCGTCGGATACAGCTTCTTGAGCTTAATGCGAGCATCAGCGGTCGTGAACTGCCAGTCAATCGTTGCCT
>JAAXUL010001098.1 GCA_013336035.1 Chloroflexales bacterium | reverse complement strand
TGCTGAACGACGACGATGCCGGCGCGATCGTCGAGCAGGCGCTACAGCGCGCGAACGATGTGGAGCACACGATTCGTTTCGCCTTCGATCGCCACTTCCGCCCTCGGCGCAGCCTCGGCGACAAGGTGAAGGCGGAGTTGACGCGCTATAAGACCGTTCGCGCGCGGATGAGCGCGAGCTACTGGCAGTGGCTGGCCCCGGAGTTTCGCAGCTTTGTCTTCTCTCTGGGCGATGAGGCGGCCCGTGAGACGCGCACCCGAGAGTGGGTGAGGACGCTCACGCGCGTAGCCCAGAAAAGCTTCGATCAAGCAGCAGAGCAGCTCGGCGTCCGCGCAGACGCCCTGCGCGCGCGGGTGATCGCCCAGGATTCGTGCCGGCAGCAGCTGGCAATAACACGAAAGGAGTGGCTCGATGAGTAGCAGGGAGCCCACGCCTCGCCGGCGGCAGATCGCAGCCTTCATCGGAGCGTTGGAGCGGCTGGACGCCGCCGGCCGGGCCAGGCTGAAGCGTAACGCCGGGCGAAGCCTCGGCGAGGCCCGCGATGTCCAGCGGGTCTTCTTCCAGGCCCTACCCTTCGTACTGGCGAGGGGCTCCGCAGAGGAGGCGAGCTACTTTCTGGTGGCGACGCTCTTCCCCATCGCCGACTCGCGCGCCGACGGCGTCTCCCTCGGCAGCACAATGCGCCGGGTGAGCCGAGGCCGCGCACGAGAAGGCCGCGCAAGCGCCAGCCTCGATCGGCGCTTCCAGACGCTGCTCGACAGCCGGCGCGAGCAGCTTCCCTTCCGCCTGCGCCAGGCCGTGCGCTTGGCCGCAGCCAGCGAGCAAGGGGTGGACTGGTTTCGCTTGCTAGATGATCTGCTTCGTTGGGAGTGGGACGACAAGCCCGTCCAAACTCAGTGGGCTCGCGATTACTTCGTTGGTCGCCAGGACAGCGGTGAGGGCACCGCCTGAGCTGTTCGTTTCTTGCAGCTACACCTTTTGAAAGGAGTCTCACCGTGACCCTGATCGCCATCCACCTGCTCCAGAACCACGCCCCCTCGAATCTCAACCGCGACGACAACGGCGACCCCAAGGACGCGCTGTTCGGCGAGGTGCGCCGGGCGCGCATCTCCAGCCAGGCCCTGAAGCGCTCCATCCGTCGGTCCGACAGCTTCCGCGACGCCTTCGCCGACGCCCCGGCTCTGCTCGCTCAGCGCACGCAGCTGCTCCCGGAGGAAGTGGGCAAGCGCCTTGCCGGCCTGGATCTGGCCGACGAGGTGAAGCGCACCGTCGTTCAGGCCGCTGCACGACTGGGCAAGGGCGAGAATAAGTCCGCGCCCGAGGCGGGCGAGGCGAGCGCCGAGGAGGGCAAGAAGGGCAAGAAGGGCAAGAAAGGGGCCGACTCGGACGCTGAGGAGCGCGTGCGCACCGCCCAGCTGATGTTTCTCACGGGGGCCGAGATCGACGCCCTCGCCGAGAGACTCACCCGCATCGCTCGTGAGCAGGGCCTGAGCGCGCTTAATAGCATGAGCGGCGATCCGCTCGTGAAGGCGATCGGCTCCTACGAGCCGCACTCTGCCGATATCGCTATGTTCGGCCGCATGACCACCTCCAGTCCCTTCAAGGATGTCAAGGCGGCAGTGCAGGTGGCCCACGCCCTCTCGACCCACGCCGTGGAGCAGGAGTTCGACTTCTACACAGCGGTGGACGACATCTCGGGCGAGGCGGGCGCTGGCTTCATCGGTGAGGTGAGCTTCAATAGCGCGACCTACTACAAGTACCTCAACGTCCACTGGGAGGGGCTGGTGACGAACCTCCAGGGCGACAGCGCGGCGGCGGCGACGGCACTGCAGGCCCTGATCCGGGCCGCGATCTTCGCCATCCCTAGCGGCAAGCAGAACAGCTTTGCCGCCCACAACCTGCCCGACCTGGCGCTGATCGAGGTGCGGCCGCAGCAGGTGGCCCTGGCCTACCACAACGCCTTCGTCAAGCCAGTGCGGGCCAGGGGCGAGACCTCGCTTGTGGAGGCGTCGGCCGAGGCGCTTCAAAAGTACATCCCGCAGATCAACGGCATGTACGGCCTCGAGGCCGAGCGGGCCTTCCTCAGCACGGTGCCGTTCGCGCTGGAGGGGGCGCGGCAGTGCGCGACGCTCGACGAGTTGCTGGGCTGGCTGCCGGTGAGCGCGTAGGAGTCCTCCATGAACACGCTCTTTTTGCGGCTGGAGGGGCCGCTCCAGGCCTGGGGGCTGCGGGCCCGCTGGGGCGAGCGCGACACCGCCGACGCTCCGACCAAGTCCGGCCTGCTCGGCCTGCTCGGCTGTGCCATGGGGATGCGCCGTGATGACCCGGAGCTGCGCGAGCTGAGTGATATCCTCCGCGTCGGCGTGCGTATCGATCTAGCAGGCCAGCTCCTCGTCGACTACCACACGACTGGTGGCGCAACGGCGGCTGACGGCGAGCCGGAGGGCATGCTAAGCGCCGAGGGGAAGCGGAAGCGTGAAACCGACTTGTCGCGCCGCCACTACCTAGCCGACGCCTCGTTCCTGGCCGCGCTCCAGAGCCAGGACGAAGCTCTGATCGCGCGCTTGGCTGCGACGCTGCAAGCGCCAGTCTGGCCCTGCTTCCTCGGCCGCAAGGCCTGCGTGCCGGCCACGCCACTCTTCGTCGGCCTGGGCAACTTCGCCGCTCTTCGCACGGCGCTTGAGGCCGGGCCGACATCGCGGCGCGTGGACGATGCGTGGTCGCACGAGCGCCCTGCCGCCCTGCGTCTCCTGATCGAGACTGTCGTGGGCCAGGGCAATCGCCAGTACGACAACCTGGGCAACCCCGAGAGGCGCGTCTTCCGGCCGCGCTACGTGCGCGAGGAGTGGTGGGCGCTACCGCCTGTGCTTCCTGCGGCCTCGGCGCCGTCGCCGATCAACACTCTGGAGGGCTGAGATGTACCTGTCCCGCCTGATCCTCGACACGCGCCGGCCCCGTGTGCGTCGCGACCTG
>JAAXUL010000327.1 GCA_013336035.1 Chloroflexales bacterium | reverse complement strand
GCTGCGCCCTCCACAACCACCCGTTGCGCGGGCGGAGGCCCCCACCCCCGCCGCGGGCAGCGGCGAAGACCGTAACTCGGTTACGAACCTTGTCTTAGAAGATGCACACCTATGAACCTTCTTGACGACTGGCGTGATCGCCCCCTCGACGATGTGCTGGCGCTGTGCCGCGAGGTGCTGGAGGACACCAGCTACCCGACGGTGCGGCGCTGGCGCGAGGGCGGGGGCAAGGTGCTGGGCCATTTCCAGGTCTACTTCCCCGAGGAGATCGCCCACGCGGCCGGCATGCTCCCCGTGAAGCTGCGCGGCGCGCCGATCGAGGCGCGGCGCGCCGACTCGCTGTTTGGCTCGTACCTGTGCTCGATCCTGCGCACCTCGCTCGAGGTGGCCCTCTCCGGCCAGCTCGAGCTGGACATGTTCGTCACCCACCCGATCTGCGACGCGGCCCGCAACCTGGCCGGCATCTGGGGCCGCAACTTCCCCTTCAAGGCCCAGATCCTCTACCTGCCGCAGAACGCCAACTCGGCCGCGGCCGCCCAGTACCTGAGCGACGAGTACGCCCGGCTCCAGTGGGACATCGAGCGCGTGGTCGGCCGGCACGTCGGCGGCGAGGAGCTGCGCCGCTCGCTGGCGGTCTATAACGAGAACCGGCGCCTGCTGCGCGAGCTCTACGCGATCAAGCGCGAGGCCCCCTGGCTGCTGGCGGTGGATGAGGCCTATGTGCTGGTCGCGCTCGGCGGCCTGATCCAGCGCGAGGAGCACAACGAGCTGCTCGGCGCGCTGATCCCGCAGATCCGCGCGCGCCCGGCCCGGCGCCAGGACAAGATGCGCGTGGTCTTCGAGGGCGGCTTCTGCGAGCAGCCGCCGCTCGACCTGCTGCGCACGATCGCCCAGTCGTGCTACGTGGTGGACGACGACCTGCTGATCGGCCTGCGCTGGATCCTCGAGGACGTGCCGCTGGAGGGCGACCCGCTGGGCAATCTGGCCGAGGCCTACCTGCACAGCTCGTCCTACAGCCCGGTGCAGCACGACCTGCGCAAGCCGAAGGAGCAGATGCTGCTCAGGCGCATCAAGGGGGCCAGGGGCGAGGCGGCGATCATTACGGCGGCTAAGATGTGCGAGCCGGGCCTCGAGGACCAGGTGGCCTACTCGCGCATGCTGGACGATGAGGGCACCCCCTACTTCGTCAGCGAGTTCGAGGAGAAGATGACCAGCTTCGAGCACCTCCAGGTCCAGCTCGAGACCTTCGTCGAGAATGTGCAATTTGACTGATTTGAGCGTGCCGGCTTCGCCGGGCTCAAATCACGTGATGAATGAGGCAAGCTTATGGCACTTGTGAGCGAGCAGGCGGACCTGGTCGGGCGCGGCAACCGCGAGGGCGGCCGGCTGGTGCGCGAGTGGTTTCAGCGGCTGAGCGGCGCCACCGAGCGCGGCGAGCAGGCGGCCTATGTCTTTGTGATGGGCAGCATGGTCGAGATCCTGCGCGTCTTCGACCTGCACACGGTCTTCCCCGAGATCAACTCGCTGCAGACCGCGGTGCGCCGCACGGCCCACGAGTACCTGAGCGAGGCGGAGGACTACGGCTACTCGCCCGACATCTGCGGCTATGTGAAGGCCGACGTCGCGGTGCAGCTGCGCGGCGGGGCCTACCCGCCGGGGCAGATCCCCAGGCCGGCCCTGGCCCTGGCGACCAACGCCTGCAACACCTACATCAAGTGGGCCGAGATCTGGGAGCGCCTGTACCAGACGCCGGTCTTCACGCTGGATGTCCCCGGGACGCGCAGCGCCCACGCCCAGACCTGGCCGGGCGACCCCGAGTTCGAGCGCGACCGGCGCTACGTCGAGCGGCAGCTGCGCGAGCTGATCACGCTCTGCGAGGAGCTGACCGGCAAGCAGTTTGACCTCGACCGGCTGCGCGAGGTGATGGGCCACACGAACGAGATGAGCCGCGGCTGGCAGCGCGTGCTCGAGCTGAACCGCAGCCGCCCGGCGCCCTTCAACGCCCTCACCGACGGGACGGTCTACCTCGGGATCGCCAACGGGCTGCGCGGCACGCCCGAGGGGGCCGCCTACTTCCGCGAGCTGGTCGAGGAGCTGGAGTACAAGGCCGCCAACGGCATCGGCACGCTGAGCGACGAGAAGTACCGCCTGATCTTCATCGGCGTGCCCTGCTACCCGATCTTCCGCCGCTTCCACGAGATGTTCACCGACTGGGGCGGCAGCTTCGTGGGCTCCTCCTACCTCTGGTTCGCGGCCGGCGGCATGAACACCGGCTACCAGTACGACCTCAGGCGCCCGCTCGAGAGCCTGGCCGAGGGGACGCTGATCGGCGTGCGCGAGGCCATGGACAGCATGTTTTTCCAGGACCGGGCGATCATCGATCTGGTCGACAACTTCCACATCGACGGGGTGGTCTACCACCCGATCAAGAGCTGCCGCACCGTCTCGACCGGCCTGGCCGACAACCGGCGCGCGGTGATGGCGGCGCGCGACGTGGCGACGCTCTACATCGAGTCCGACATGATGGACCGGCGCGTGGTTTCCGAGGCCCAGATGAAGAACCGCATCGACGCCTTCTTCGAGGGCCTGGCGACCCGCAAGCTCCGCGCGGTCTAAATGCCTGCAAGCCCCGCTTGCGGCACACGAAAGGCTGAGCAGGAGGTCTTTCAGCGAGGGCAAGCCCTCGCTGAGACCCTCCCTTGGCGGAGGGAAAGCGAGGATCTCATGGCATACGCGGCAGGGGTCGACGTCGGCTCGACCCAGACCAAGGCGATCATCATCGACGAGCAGCGGCGCATCGTCAGCCGCGGCCTGGTCGACACCGGCTCGAACGTCGTGACCGCCGCCGAGAAAGCCTTCCAGGCCGGCCTGGCCAACAGCGGGGTCTCGGAGGAGGAGGTCGCCTACGTGGTGGGGACGGGCTACGGGCGCTACAAGGTCACCTTCGGCAACACCCAGGTGACCGAGATCAGCTGCCACGCGCGCGGCGCGGCGCATATGTTCCCCGGCACGCGCACCGTGCTCGACATGGGCGGCCAGGACACCAAGGCCATCCGCGTCCAGCCCAGCGGCGAGGTGCTGGACTTCTCGATGAACGACAAGTGCGCCGCCGGCACGGGCCGCTTCCTGCAGGCGGCCGCCCTGGCCCTCGAGATCCCCCTGGGCGAGCTGGGGCTGTACGCGCTGCGCGCCGACCGCTCGGTGCCGATCACGACCACCTGCACCGTCTTCGCCGAGTCCGAGGTGCTGTCCTGGCTAGGCAAGGGCAAGAAGATCGAGGAGATCCTGCTGGGCGTGCACCGCTCGATCGCGACCCGCTCGATCGCCCTGCTGCGGCGGGTCGGCATCGAGGGCGAGGTCACCTTCACCGGCGGCGTGACCCGCAACCGCGGCATGGTCGAGGTGCTGGACGAGGCGCTCGGGCTGAAGATGAACGTGAGCGAGGACTCGCACTTTATGGGCGCGCTGGGCGCGGCCATCTTCGCCATGGATCGTGTGCGCAGCAGCCGCGCCCCGGCTGGGGCGAAGGAGGCCGCATGAGCTTCACCATGGGCATCGATGTGGGCTCGACCTACACCAAGGCGGTGATCCTGCACGAGGGCGGGCGCATCGTGAGCGCCGGGATCGTGCGCACCGGCTTCCGCCTGCCCGAGGCGGCCGCGCAGGCGCGCGACCAGGCCCTGGCCCAGATTGGCCTGAGCGGCGACGACATCGCCTACACCGCCAGCACGGGCTTCGGGCGCTACCAGGTGCCCTTCACCGATGTGAGCGTCACCGACCTGACCGCCCAGTCGCGCGGCGCGCGCTTCTTCTTCCCCGAGACGCGCACGGTGCTCGATGTCGGCGGCCAGACTATGAAGGCCAGCCGGCTCGACGGCGGGGGCAAGATCCGCTCGTTCCGCCTCAACGACAAATGCGCCGCCGGGACGGGGGCCTTCCTCGAGAAGACGGCCTACTACATGGGCTACTCGATCGAGGAGATCGGGCCGCTGATCATGACCTCCAAAGACCAGGTGCCGATCTCGAGCGTCTGCGCCGTCTTCGCCGAGTCCGAGGTGATCAACCACGTCTCGACCGGCTGCGCGCCGGCGGACATTATGCACGGCGCGGTCGCCTCGCTGGTCGACCGCTCGGTGCAGCTGATGAAGCGCGTGCAGATGGAGCCGCAGTTCACGCTGGTCGGCGGGATCATGCGCTTCGAGACGATGATCCGCGTCGTGCGCGAGAAGCTGGGCCACGAGGTGAACGTGCCGCCCGACGAGATGGCCCAGTTCACGGCGGCCCTCGGCGCGGCCGTCCTGGCCTACGGGCGCCTGCTGAAGCTGCCCAAGGACGATGAGCTGCTCGAGGCGAGCGACGCCCGCCCCACCCCCGCCCAGGCCGAGTGAGCACGACGCACGCCAGCCCCGAGAGCGAGCCCGAGCTGCTTCAGGCGGGGTGGACGCGGCGCTTCGTCGCGGGGCCGGCCCGGCTGAAGGAGGTGGTGGCGCTCTACGAGTCCCTGGGGCTCGAGGTGCACCTGGAGCAGCTCGACCCCGCGGGGCTCGACGACGACTGTCAGGGCTGCGCCCTGGCCCTGGCCCTCTTTCGCGTAGTCTACACCCGCCCCCGCTAATGCCATCGCGGAGGGGCGCGGGGAGGCGCGGCCGCCCCGCAAACCCTTCCATAGCTTGAACGCCGCAAGCGCACGCTTGCGGCACCGAGGAGCAACTATGAAAGCTGCCATCTTTCGAGGCCCCGAGCAGCCGCTCGTCCTCGAGGAGGTGCCGACGCCCACGCCGGGGCCGGGCCAGATCCTGGTGCGCGTGGCCGCCTGCGGCGTCTGCCACACCGACCTGCACTATATCGACCACGGCACGCCCACCTTCAAGCCCCCGCCCCTAATCCTCGGGCACGAGATCTCCGGCACGGTGGCCGGCCTGGGCGACGGTGTCAGCGGCTGGCGCGAGGGCGAGCGCGTGCTGCTGCCGGCGGTGCTCAGCTGCGGCCAGTGCGCCATGTGCCGCAGCGGCCGCGAGAACATCTGCGACCAGATGGTGATGTTCGGCAATAACGTCGATGGCGGCTACGCCGAGTATGTGCTGGCCCCGGCCAAGGACGCCTTCCGGCTGCCCGAGGAGATCCCGCTGGTCGAGGGCTCGATCATCGCCGACGCGATCACCACGCCCTACCACGCCGTCGTCAACCGCGGGCAGGTCAGGCCGGGCGACTGGGTGCTGGTGATCGGCTGCGGCGGGATCGGGCTGAACGTGGTGCAGACCGCGGCGGCCCTGGGCGCGCGCGTGATCGCGGTCGACCTGGCCGACGCGAAGCTAGAGTGGGCCAGGCGCCTCGGCGCGACGGCCACGGTGAACCCGCAGCGGGTCGAGCGCCTGGATAAAGAGGTGCGCCGCATCAGCGGCGGCGCCGCCGACATCGCCTTCGAGGCGATCGGCAACCCCAAGGCCCAGGAGCAGGCCTTCGCCTGCCTGCGCGCCGGCGGGCGCCTGGTGCTGGTCGGCTTCAGCCCACACCCTATGTCGCTGCACAGCGGCAAGGTGATGTACCGCGAGATGGACGTGGTCGGCTCGCTCGGCTGCCGCCCGGTGGACTACCCGCGGGTGATCGAGCTGGCCCGGCGCGGCCAGATCAAGGTGGCCGAGCTGGTGACCCACCGCTTCCCGCTCGGCGAGATCAACCAGGCCTTCGACACCCTGCGCGCCGGGGAGGCGATCCGGGCGGTGATCATCCCCTAAAGCTTTGCTGGAGGTCGCCTGTGGCTACCACGAACTTTAACGCCGCCACCTACTTTGTCGACCGTCACATCGACGAGCAGCGCGGTGAGCGCATCGCGGTGCTCTACGAGGGCCGGCAGCTGAGCTATGCCCAGGTCCAGCGCCTGGTCAACCAGACGGGCAACGCGCTGCGCGCTGGCGGGCTGCGGATGGAGGAGCGGGTGCTGCTGCTGCTGCTCGACAGCCCCGAGTTCATCGCGGCCTTCTTCGGCGCGATCAAGATCGGCGCCGTCCCCATCCCGATCAACACCAACCTCCAGCCCGCCGACTACGCCTACATCCTCAACGACTCGCGCGCCCGCATAGTGATCGTCTCGGCGCCGCTGCTCGCGGCGATCAGCCAGATCGACGAGCCGCTGCCGTTCCTGCGGCAGATCGTGGTGGTCGGCGAGCCGCCGCCCGACAGCCTGCCGGCGGGCCTCGCCGCGCGGCGCTTCGACGAGTGGGTCGGCGGCCAGCCCGCCACGCTCGACCCCGCGCCCACCACCGAGGACGACGTGGCCTTCTGGCTCTACACCAGCGGCACCACCGGCACCCCCAAGGGCGCGGTCCACCTCCACCACGATATGCTCGTCGCCGCCAGCACCTACGGCCGGCAGGTGCTCCAGATCAGGCCGGACGACGTGACCTTCTCGGTGGCCAAGCTCTTCTTCGCCTACGGCCTTGGCAACGGGCTCTACTTCCCCTTCTCGGTCGGGGCGACAACCGTGCTCTTGCCCGACCGGCCCGAGCCCGCCAGGGTCTTCGCGGCCATCGCGCGCTACCGGCCGACGATCTTCTTCAGCGCCCCGACGAGCTTCGCCGCCCTGCTGGCCTACGCCGAGGGCCAGCGGCCGGAGGCCAATGGGTCGCGGATCGACCTGGCCTCAGTGCGGCTCTGCGTGTCGGCCGGCGAGGCTCTGCCGCGCCCGATCTTCGAGCGCTGGCGCGAGCGCTTCGGGGTCGATATCCTCGACGGGATCGGCTCGACCGAGCTGCTGCACATCTTTATCTCGAACCGGGTCGGCCAGATCTGGCCCGGCGCGAGCGGCATCCCGGTGCCGGGCTACGAGGCGAAGATCGTTGACGACGCCGGCCAGGAGGTCGGCGTCAACGAGATCGGGAGCCTGTGGGTCAAGGGCGACAGCGCGGCCGCCTGCTACTGGAACCGCCACGCGCAGAGCAAGCGCACCTTCGTCGGCGAGTGGACCAACACCGGCGATAAGTACTACCGTGACGCCGAGGGCGTCTACTGGTACACGGGCCGCAGCGACGATATGCTCAAGGTCAGCGGCCAGTGGGTCTCGCCCTTCGAGGTCGAGTCGGCGCTGCTGGCCCACCGCGCGGTGCTCGAGGCGGCGGTGGTGGGCTTCCTCAACGCCAACGAGCTGACCCAGACCATGGCCTTTGTGGTGCTGCGCCCCGACTACGCCGGCGACGAGCAGCTGGCCCACGAGTTGCAGGAGTTCGTCAAAGGCCAGCTGGCGCCCTACAAGTACCCGCGCCAGATCCGCTTCGTCGCCGGCCTGCCCAAGACGGCCACGGGCAAGATCCAGCGCTTCAAGCTGCGCAGCCTGGCCGCATCCCCCTGGCTCTGAGGCCGGGTCCACAGCAGACCCCGCGGCCCAAAGCGGGGAGGCGCGGAGGGCCGCAGGCCCCTCCGCAGAGAAACTCTCCGCACCTATACCAACAAGGTTGGTTATGATGAGAATGCCCACTGCTGTGATCACCCACGCGCTGCGCACCCCGATCGGGCGCTACGGGGGCGCCCTGGCCGGCGTGCGCGCCGACGACCTGGCCGCGCTCGTGATCCGCGCCCTGGTCGAGCGCAGCGGCGTCGACCCGCTCCAGATCGAGGACGTGATCCTGGGCTGCGCCAATCAGGCCGGCGAAGACAACCGCAACGTCGCGCGCATGGCGGCGCTGCTGGCCGGCCTGCCGGTCGAGGTGCCCGCCCAGACCGTCAACCGGCTCTGTGGCAGCGGCCTACAGGCGGTGAGCAGCGCGGCCCACGCCATCCTCGCCGGCGAGGGCGCGCTCTTCATCGCCGGGGGCGTCGAGAGCATGACCCGCGCCCCGCTGGTGATGGCCAAGCCCGACGCGGCCTTCCCGCGCGGGGGCGCCACCCTGCACGACACAACGATCGGCTGGCGCTTCACCAACCCGAGCCTGGCAGAGCGCCACCACCCCTACGCTATGGGCGAGACGGCGGAGAACCTGGCCGAGCGCTACGGGATTAGCCGGGCCGAGCAGGACAGCTTCGCGCTCGAGAGCCAGCGCCGCTACGCGGCGGCCCTGGCGGGCGGGCGCTTCGC
>JAAXUL010001097.1 GCA_013336035.1 Chloroflexales bacterium | reverse complement strand
GGCGGGCGCTCGTGTGGTGGCGGCCAGCGGCGACATCGCGGACGCGGCCGACGTGCGGCGCATCCTGCTGGCGTGCGGCCGGGCGGGCAGCGCCGAGGGGCTGCCGCCCCTGCGCGGCATCATCCACGCGGCCGGCGTGATCGACGACGGGGTGCTGCTCCAGCAGAGCTGGCCGCGCTTCGCGGAGGTGATGGCGCCGAAGATCGACGGGGCGTGGCACCTGCACGCCCTGACCCAGGAGCAGCCGCTCGATCTCTTCGTGCTGTTCTCGTCGGCCTCGTCCGTGATGGGCTCGCCGGGGCAGGCGAACTACACCGCCGCGAACGCCTTCCTTGATGGCCTGGCGCACTTCCGGCACAGCCTCGGGCGCCCGGCCCTGAGCATCAACTGGGGCGCCTGGGAGAACCTGGGGATGACGGTGGCCGTGGCCGACCGCAGCCGGCAGCGCTGGGGCCAGCATGGTGTCGAGGCGCTCACGGTCGAGCAGGGGAAGGAGGCGCTCTCGCGGCTGATCGCCGCCGGCTCAGCGCAGACGATCGTCCTGCCGGTCGACTGGCAGGTGTACCTGCGCGCCCACGGCGACGGCACGGCCCCGCCGCTGCTGGCCGAGCTGGCCGGCGGCCCAGGCGAGCCGGCGCGCGCGCAGTCTCTGCTCGCCGAGCTGGAGCAGACGCCGGCCGACCGGCGGCGTGGGCTGCTGCTCGGCCACGTGCGACAGCAGGCGGCGGCGGTCCTGGGCATGGCGCAGGATGAGCAGATCAGCCCGCACCAGCCGCTGAGCGAGCTCGGCCTCGACTCGCTTATGGCGGTGGAGCTGCGCAACCGGCTCAGCCACAGCCTCGAGCGTCCGCTCCCGGCGACGCTGCTCTTCGACCAGCCGACGGTGGAGGCGCTCGCGACGCACCTTGGCGACATGCTTGTCGGCGAGCGAGACAGGGTGGAGTTGGGCCTGAGCGGGCATTCTCAGATGCGGGCGCGCGCCGTCGGCGAGATCGAGCGCCTGAGCGACGCCGAAGCGGAGGCGCTCCTGCTCGTCGAGCTGGAGAGCGCCAACAGGCGGGGGGCAACACATGACAGGCAACGAGACAGCCAGTGAGCAGCTCTCGCCGGTCAAGCGAGCGCTGCTAGAGATTCGTGATCTGCGCGCCCGGCTGCGCGAGCTCGAGCAGGCCGGCGCCGAGCCGGTCGCCGTCGTCGGCGTCGGCCTGCGCTTCCCGGGCGGCGCCGACAGCCCTGGCTCCTTCTGGCAGCTGCTGCGCGACGGCGTCGACGCCATCACCCAGATCCCCGCGAGCCGGTGGGATGTTGACGCCTACTATAGCCCGGGCCCCGCCGTCCCCGGCAAGATGAGCAGCCGCGGGGGCGGGTTCGTCGCCGACGTAGACCAGTTCGAGCCCCAGTTCTTCGGCATCCCGGCCCGCGAGGCGCTCAGCACCGACCCCCAGCAGCGCCTGCTCCTGGAGGTGGCGTGGGAGGCCCTGGAGCGGGCCGGCCGGGGGCCGGATGAGCTGAAGGGGAGCCAGGTCGGCGTCTTCATCGGCATCACCAACAGCGACTACGGCCGGCTGATGCTCACCAGCCCCGAGGATATCGACGCCTACTTCGCCACAGGCTCCAGCTTCAGCGTCGCCGCGGGCAGACTGGCCTACACCCTCGGCCTGCACGGCCCGTGCATGGCGATCGACACGGCATGCTCGTCCTCGCTGGTCGCGGTCCATCAGGCCTGTATGAGCCTGCGCGCTCGAGAGTGCGGCCTGGCCCTGGCCGGCGGGGTCAACCTGATCCTGTCCCCCGAGGCCCATATCACCCTGAGCCAGGCCCAGATGATGGCCGCCGATGACCGCTGCAAGACCTTTGACGCGTCCGCCGATGGGTACGTGCGCGGCGAGGGCGCCGCGGTGGTCGTGCTCCAGCGCCTGTCCGACGCTATCGCCGAGCGCATGCCGATCCTCGCGCTGATCCGCGGCTCGGCCGTGAACCACGACGGGCGCAGCAACGGCCTCACCGCGCCCAGCGGGCATGCCCAGCGCGCGGTGCTCCGGCAGGCCCTGGCCAACGCCCACGTGCAGCCCCATCTGGTCGACTTCGTCGAGGCCCACGGCACCGGCACACCCCTGGGCGACCCCATCGAGGTGCAGGCGCTCGCCGAGGTCTACGGCGAGCAGCGCCCGCCGGAGCGTCCGCTGCTGATCGGCTCGGTCAAGACCAACCTCGGCCACCTGGAGTCGGCGGCCGGCATCGCCGGGCTGATCAAGGCGGTGCTCGCGCTGCAGCACGCCCAGATTCCGCCCCACCTCCACTTCACTCGGCCCAACCCCTACATCGACTGGGGCGCTATCCCGGTGGCCGTGGCCAGCCGGCTTACGGACTGGCCAAGCGACGGGCGGCCGCGCATCGCCGGCGTTAGCTCGTTCGGCTTCAGCGGGACCAACGCCCACCTTATCGTCGAGGAGGCCCCGCCGCTCCCCAAGGTGCCGGCCCCCGAGCCCGCCGAGCGCCATCTCCTGGCCCTGTCGGCCCAGACGCAGACGGCGCTCTATGCGCTCGCATCCCGCTACGCCGCCGCTCTTGGGCAGGCCGCGGCCGACCCGGCCGCCTACGCCGATGCCTGCTTCACCGCGAGCGTCGGCAGAGCGCACTTCCCACACCGCCTCGCGGTGCTGGCCGAGTCGGCCCCCGCCGCGAGCGCCGCCCTCGGGACGTTCCTTGAGGGGCGGCTGCCTCCCGAGGTCGCCTACGGCGACGCGCCCGCGGCGCAGCCGCTCGAGGTGGCGTTCCTGTTCACGGGGCAGGGGGCGCAGTACCCTGGCATGGGCCGCCAGCTCTACGCCCGCGAGCCAATCTTCCGCCAGGCCCTCGACCGCTGCGCCCAGCTGCTGCGCCCCCACCTCGCCCAGCCCCTCACCGAGGTGCTCTTCGCCCACGACCCCGCCACCGCCGCCCTGCTCCACCAGACCGCCTACACCCAGCCCGCGCTCTT
>JAAXUL010001096.1 GCA_013336035.1 Chloroflexales bacterium | reverse complement strand
ACCGAGCGCTCGATCGTCGCCATCCTGCGCGAGATGCGCGCCGCCGGCAAGACGGTCGTGGTCGTCCACCACGACCTTCAGACCGTGCACGAGTACTTCGACTGGGTCGGCCTGATCAACGTGCGCCGCATCGCCGCCGTCCCCGTCGCCGAGGTCTACAGCGAGGCCAACCTGCGCGCCACCTACGGCGGCCGCATGGCCTTCCTCGGCAGCGCCGCCGGCCGCCCCGCCTTCGCCCAGGGCGCCGAGGGCGCCTCGGCCGACTAAAGGAGGGCCAGCGATGGAGCTCTTCACCGACTACACCCTGCGCACGGTCGCCCTGGGGGCCGCCATGCTCGGCGTGGTCAGCGGGGTGCTGGGCTGCTTCGCGGTCCTGCGCCGCCAGGCCCTGCTCGGCGACGCGATGTCCCACGCGGCGCTGCCCGGCATCGCCCTGGCCTTCATGCTCACCGGCCGCCGCGAGCCGCTGATCCTGCTGATCGGCGCCGCCCTGGCCGCCTGGCTGGCCGCCCTGCTGCTCCTGGCGGTCACCCGCACCACCAGGGTGAAGGAGGACAGCGCCCTCGCGCTGATCCTGTCCGTGTTCTTCGGCCTGGGCCTCGTGCTGCTCTCGTGGCTCCAGCAGCGCCCCGACGCCGCCCAGGCCGGGCTCAAGAGCTTCCTCTTCGGCCAGGCCGCCGCCCTGGTCGAGCGCGATCTCTGGGCGATGGCCGCCCTCGGCCTCCCCACCCTGCTCTGCGTCGCCCTCTGCTGGAAGCAGTTCAAGCTGATCAGCTTCGATCCCGACTACGCGGCCAGCCTGGGCATGCCGGTGCGCGGGCTGAGCGTCTTGCTCACCACCCTGATCGTTGTGGCGATCGTGATCGGCCTGCAGACCGTGGGCGTCATTCTGATGAGCGCCATGCTTGTCGCCCCCGCTGCCGCCGCCCGCCAGTGGACCGACCGCCTCGGTCTGATGGTCTGCCTCTCCGCGCTCTTCGGGGCCGTGGCTGGCGTGGCCGGGGCTGCGATCAGCGCCACGGCGCGCGGCATGGCCACCGGCCCCACGATCGTGCTCTGCATGGGCGCGATCACCCTCGTCTCGCTCCTGCTCGCGCCCAACCGCGGGCTGCTCTGGTCGTGGCTCCGCGGGCGCCGCCCGCTCGCGCCCGCCGACCTATAGGTGCCCTATGTCGCCTGATCTCGAAGTTCAGCTGATCGCCGTTGTGGTCGCCGCGGCCTGCGCGCTGCCAGGGGTCTTCCTGGTGCTCCGCCGCATGGCTATGCTCAGCGACGCGATCAGCCACACGGTGCTGCTCGGCATCGTGCTCGGCTACTTTCTTACCCGCGACCTCAGCTCGCCGCTGCTCTTTGTCGGCGCCGTGGCCATGGGCGTGGTCACCGTCAGCCTGGTCGCGCTGGTCAACCGCACCGGCCTGGTCAAGGAGGACGCCGCGATCGGCCTGGTCTTCCCGATCCTCTTCAGCATCGCGGTGCTCCTGATCTCGCGCTTCGCCGACAACGTCCACCTCGACGTCGACAGCGTGCTGCTGGGCGAGCTGGCCTTCGCGCCCTTCGACCGCGTCGCCATCCTCGGCCTCGACCTGCCGCGGGCCCTGGCCGTCGGCGGCGCCACGCTGCTGGCCAACCTGCTGCTCGTCGCGCTCTTCTACAAAGAGCTGAAGCTGTCGACCTTCGACGCGAGCCTCGCCGCTGCGCTCGGCTTCGCCCCGGCGCTCATCCACTACGGGCTTATGACGGCGGTCTCGATCACCGCCGTGGGCGCCTTCGACGCGGTCGGCTCAATCCTGGTGATCGCCCTGATGGTCGCCCCGCCCGCCGCGGCCTACCTGCTCACCGACCGGCTGCCACTGATGCTGGCGCTCAGCGCCGCCATCGGCGCCGCCAGCGCCCTGGCCGGCTACTGGGTCGCCCGCTGGCTCGACGTCTCGCTCGCCGGCGCGATGGCCAGCATGACCGGCGTGGCCTTCCTGCTCGCCTACCTACTCGCGCCCGAGCGCGGCCTGCTCGCACTCGCCGCGCGGCGGGCCCGCCAGCGCTGGGAGTTCGCCCAGCAAATGCTGGCCCTGCACCTGCTCAACCACGAGGGCACCGCCGAGGCCACCGACGAGTGCGACCCGGCCCACCTCAGCACCCACCTGCGCTGGCAGCCGGCCTTCGTCAGCGCCGTCCTGCGCCGCGCCGAGGACGCAGGCCTGGTAAAACGCAGCGGCCCGCTCCTCGCCCTCACCGATCGCGGCCGCCAGCTGGCCCAGGAGGCGAGCCTCAGGTAAGCGCCAGGGCGCACAACGCAAAGCGCAGAGCTTGAGGCCCGCCGCGACCGGCGCCGCCCCGCTCTGCGCTTTGCAGCCATACCCATGGGGCGGCCTCCGCAAGAAGCGGCACGGCGGGACAGCGGGATACCAAGCGTGCGCTTCAAGCAGCCACGCCCACGCGGACCAGCTGCACCGCCAGCCCCTGCACCGCCTCGACCTGCATCTGCACCTCGTTCATCATCACGGTGTCGCCTACCCGGGCCGGGCGCCCCAGCAGCGTCAGCACCAGCCCGGCCACCGTCTCGACCTCGGGCAGCTCCTCGGGCAGCGTGATCCCTGCCGCGTGCAGATCCTCCAGCAGCACGTCCCCCCGTACCAGCAACACCCCGGGCTCGACCTCGCGCAGGGGCGGCAGCTCGGCGCTGTCGAACTCGTCGTGAACCTCGCCCACCACCTCCTCGACCAGATCTTCCAGCGTGACCACGCCGGCCGTGCCGCCGTACTCGTCGATCACCAGCGCGATATGCGCGCGCCGGCGCTTGAACGAGGCCAGCACCTTGCCGATCGGCGCGCTCTCCGGGACGATGGCCATCGGCCGCAGCAGCTCGCGCACGCTCACCGCCCCCGGCCGCTCGAGCTGGCGCTGGATCGCCTCCTTGAGCAGCACCACCCCCACGATATGGTCGAGGTCGCGCTCATACACCACGAGCCGGCTGCGCCGCGCG
>JAAXUL010000326.1 GCA_013336035.1 Chloroflexales bacterium | reverse complement strand
GGCTAACTGGGGTGTGGATCGCGTGTTTGTCCCGCGCTGGAGCGAGCAGCGCCGCCCACATCGCCTGGCACGGGGCGCGGCGTGATAAGCAGCACCGCGGCGAATGCGAGCCGGCCGCCCCTGGCTCGACAGAGCGAGGGGGCCGCTGAAGCGCAGCGTATGGCACGCGCACTCCCCTCGCCGCGCCCGGCGATCTTGCCGCCGGCAGCGGGAGTGACGGCCAGCCCGTTTACCGCAATGGGGGCCGTGCTTAACCGCATGGCCGGCGCGCCGCCTGATGGGCAGGCCGCCCTCGGTGAGCCCGCAGCCCCCAGCGTGGGCGGCGAACCTGACTGGAGCGCGCTCCCCCTGGCCCAGGTCGGGGGCAGACACCAGGCTTTTCCATCCGCCGCGGCCAGGCCGCAGAGCATCTCTGCGCCGCAGCGATCGGCGACGCTGGCCGGCGTCGCGTCGTATGGCGGGAGCAAGCCTGGCGAGGAGAGGCTCTACCGCGCGGCCCCGCCCGCGCTCGGCGCTCAGCTGGCGCGGAGCCCTGGCGGCTACGGGCCAGCACCGGCGGCGGAGATAGCTCCTTCCTGGCACGAGGGGGGATGGCAGCAGGCCCAGGGCCTTCCGGCGCCACCCGCGGCAGCTCACGAGTACCCGCGCTCCAGCTCAATCTGGCCAGGCGCCGGGCGTGACACGGGTCTCCCGCTTCAGCGCCAGGCCGGCGAGCGTGGCTGGCAGGCGCAGGAGGCCTACCGGGCAGGGCCGGCCCTGGAGCTGCACCAGCCCGCCGCCGCTCAGCGGCAGCCCGCCCCGCCAGAGATCGCGCTGCAACGCGCGCCCGCAGAGACGCCTGCGGCAAACACTCCGCCGGCAGGGGAGGGCGCGGGCGGCGCGCCGGCGGGCCAGCAGCCAGCGCCGTCAATCGAGGAGATCATCCAGAAAGTCTACGATCACCTGCGCCGCCGCATGGTGATCGAAGAGGAGCGCCGCGGGCGCTCGCCGTGGTAGCCATACCATCCCGTCGCGCCTGAGCGAGGAGAAGCGCACCATGCTCGCGAAAGCCAGGATTGTCAACGTACAGACCAACGAGTCCGTCGAGTGTATGTTCAACCCGAAAGAGTTCGTACTTACGAAGCAAAACAACTGGAACGGAAAATCCGCAATCGGTCAAAACATCCCGCATCTCCTGTTTGAAGGTGGCAACTCGGCCACGCTAAAGCTAAAGCTCCTCTTCGACACCTATGAAGATCACGACAGCGTCAGTCGTCCCACAGGCGGCACCGTAAAGGATGTGCGCGTCCACACACAGCGCCTGTGGGACATGATGAAAATCCCCGACCTTGTGCGAAACCCCGAGACTAACAAGGGCGAGCCACCCCACTGCCGCTTTCACTGGGGGCCGATCCTATCGTTCGAGGCAGTCATCGAGAGCATCTCGGAGACCTTTATCCTCTTCTCAGCTGAGGGCATGCCGCTCCGCTCGACTCTCGAGGTGGCCTTTAAGCAGATCGAAGAGAGCGGCAAGTTCCCGCGCCAGAACCCGACCTCTGGCGGGGGCCCCGGCGAGCACCTCTACACCGTCCGCGAGGGCGAGACACTCGCGGGGATCGCCTATGAGGCCTATGGCGACGCGACGGCATGGCGCCACCTGGCGCTGACAAACGGGATCAGCGACCCGCGGCGGCTGCGCCCCGGCCAGGTGCTGCTCGTCAAGCCGCTCCCGCCGCTATAGCCGGGAAGAAGAGAGGCGCGGCATGGCAACGACCACTCCTCATATCGATCAGTTCTTCATCCAGGTACATGGCGACTACCTCCCGCGCGAGGTGATGGACAACCTCGACGACGCCGTTGTCGAAGAAGATCTGGCCCAGCCGGCAATGTTCGTGCTGCGCTTCAACGACCCGCAGCTCACCCTGCTCGACGGCGAGCTTCTGCGCCTGGGCAGCGAGGTCAAGCTGGCCGCGTCTAACCCGCAGGGCAAGAACCGGCTGATCATGGTCGGCGAGATCACCGCGCTTGAGCCCGTGCTGGAGCAGCACAACACGGTGCTGGTCGTACGCGGCTACGACCGCTCGCACCGCCTGTGCCGCGGCAGCCGGACGCGCACCTTCCTCAAGCAGAGCGACGACGATATCGTCCGCCAGATCGCGCGGGAGGCCAGTCTCAAAGCGGACATCGAGCCCGTTGGCGTCCAGCACGCGTACGTGATGCAGGACAACCAGACCGACATGGCGTTCCTGCGCTCGCGCGCGGCGCGGATCGGCTACCACGTGGTGGTCGAGGATTGGACGCTCAGGTATCGCCCGCTCGAGAAGGATCCGCCGGCCGCGCCCGCCCAGGATTGGGGCACAACCCTGCTCTCGTTTCGCGCCCGCCTGAGCGCAATCGCCCAGCCCGGCGAGGTTGAGGTGCGCGGCTGGGACCCCCAGACGAAACAGGCCATCGTGGGCAAAGCCAGCCGCCCGACCAGCCACCCAGCAGTGAGCGGCGGCCAGGGCGCGGGCGGCGGCGAGCGACAGAGCGCCGGCCAGGTCGCGGAGCGAGCTTTCGGCGCGCCGGCGCGGATGATCGTCACCACCCGGCCGGTCGCGGACCAGAGCGCGGCTGACCGCCTGGCCCAGGCGGCGCTGGACGACATCGACGCCGATTATTTCACAGCCGAGGGCGTATGCCGCGGCGAGCCGGCCATCAAGGCCGGGACGACCGTCGAGCTGCGGCGCGTCGGCAAACGTCTGGCCGGCGCCTACTTCGTCACTGCCACGCGCCACGAGTACACGGCCCAGCGCGGCTACCTGACCACCTTCTACGTCACCGGGCGCCGCCCAAACGGCCTCCTGGCAGCGCTGGGCGCCAGCCGGCCGCACCCGGCCTCCCGCGGCGTAGCCGTCGGGGTGGTGACCAACATCGATGACCCTGAGCACCAGGGCCGGGTGAGGGTGGCCTTCCCCTGGCTGGACGACGGGCACGAGAGCGACTGGGCGCGGCTGGCCCTGGCAGGCGCGGGCGACAAGCGTGCGATGCTCGCCTCACTCGCGGTAAACGACGAGGTGCTAGTCGCCTTCGAGCACGACGATATCAACCGGCCCTATGTGATCGGCAGCCTCTGGAATGGGAAAGATCACCCTCCCCAGGAGGCCGTGCGCGACGGGCGGGCCCTCGTCCTGCTCAAAACGGCGGGCGAGCACATGATCGTGCTCGACGATGTCGAGAAGAAGCTGCGCATCACCTCGGGCCAGCAGAGCATCACCCTCGACCCGCAAGGGCGCAAGGTCAGCCTGGAGTCAGGCGGCGAGGTCGAGATCAAAGGCGCCGGGGGCCAGCTGCGCATCGGCGCGCAGGGGGTCGAGCTGTCGTCCAGCGCCATCGTCAGCATCCAGGGCTCGCTGGTCAAAATCAACTCTTGAGGGAGGGCCCTATGCCACAGGCAGCGTGTATCGGCGACCTCCACGTGTGCCCAATGCTGACCGCGCTGGTGCCGCATGTTGGCGGGCCGCTCACCCAGGCCGGCAAGCGCACGGTGCTTATCGGCGGGCGGCCCGCGGCGACCGTGGGCGACCTGGCGGTGTGCGCGGCCGGCCCGCCGGCCCAGGTTGCCAAAGGCAGCGCCAGCGTGCTGATCGACGGGCAGCCCGCCGCGCGCGTAGGCGATCTGACCTCCCACGGCGGCATAATCAGCGGGCCCGGCTGCCCGCAGGTGGTGATAGGAGGTTAGCCGTGCGACCACCGCTCGATCTTATCGGCGCGGGCTGGAGGTATCCGCTGCGCTTCAGCGCGCGGGGCGGCATCGATCTGGCCCGCGGCGAGGAGGAGATCCTGGAGGCGATCCGGATCATCCTGAGCACGCCGCTACGCTCGCGTGTGATGCGGCCCGAGTTTGGCTGCCGGATCCACGAGCTCAGCTTCGCGCCCATCAACGCCGCCACCCTGAGCACCGCCGAGCACTACGTCCGCGACGCCCTGGGCTACTGGGAGCCCCGCATCGAGGTGCTCGATGTCGTCGCCGTGCCGGACCCGAACCAGCCGGCCAGGCTGGTGATCACGCTCAGCTACCGGATCAAAGCCACGCACGATGAGCGCGCGCTGGTCTTCCCATTCTATACCATCCCTGGTGGGGCAGAGTGACGAGGGATTGAAACCTATGGTGCTGCCAGCCCCCAACCTTGACGATCGTCGCTTCCAGGATATTGTCGATGAGGCGAAGACGCGGATCTCACGGCTCTGCGAGGAGTGGACCGACCACAATGTGAGTGATCCGGGCGTCACCCTGATCGAGCTGTTTGCCTGGATGACGGAGATGCTGATCTTCCGCCTGAACCAGGTGCCCGACAAGAGCTATATCACCTTCATGGAGCTGATGGGGGTGCGCCTGGAGCCACCCGAGCCCGCGCGCGTGCCGCTGACATTCACCCTGACCGAGCGGCTGGGCGTGGGCAGTGATCCGGTGCTCGTCCCTGCCGGCACAGAGGTCGCCAGGAAACAGAGCTCAGCCACCCAGGCGCCAATCAGCTTCCGCACCGAGAGCGATCTGCTGGTCATCGCGCCCGGCCAGCCCGTGATCCTCAAGTTCGACGCCGAGGGCCAGCCGGGTGGCGCGGTTGGCGCCGAGCCCTTCGCCGCCTTCAGCGCCGCACCGCGCAAGGATGAGAGCTTCTGGCTCGGCTTCCCGAGCGACGTAAGCTGGCAGACCCTCGTGCTGTCTGTGCGCTGCACCCGGGCCCAGGGCGCCGCGATCGACCCACGCGATCCGCCGCTCCGCTGGGAAGGCTGGTGCGGTGAATGGCGCAAAGCGGAGCTAGACCGTGATACGACGGCGGCGCTGAATCGGGACGGCGAGGTCGAGCTTCGCCTGCCCCGGGCGATGCGCGAGCACCAGGACCTGGCCGCCAGAGTCGATGCAGAGACAGGAGCGCCACTCTACCCAGGCTACCGCTGGATCCGCTGCAGCTACGCGCCAAGAGACGAACGGCAGAAAGGCTATAACGCGTCGCCGGAGATCCAGATTATCGGCGCCGTGACCGCTGGCGGGACCGTGCAGGCAGCCCACGCGATGAGCGTCGCCGCCGAGATAGTTGGCCGGAGCGATGGCATGCCCGGGCAGACCTTTCGCCTCGAGTACGCCCCCGTGCTCCCGCTCGGCCCTGACGAATACGTCGAGGTGCAAGACGAAGATGGCACATGGGAGCGCTGGATCCAGCCGGGACAGCCGCACTTTGGCGGCTCGGAGGGGAGGCGGCATTTTCTCCTCGACGGGGTGAGCGGCCAGATCAGCTTCGGCCCCCTGATCCGTGAGCCTGACGGGAGCACGCGCCAATACGGCGAAATTCCTCTGCGCGGGCGCCAGATCCGGATCAGCGGCTACCGCAGCGGGGGCGGCACGCTCGGCAATACGGTCGGCAGGCGCGAGCTCAGCGAGCTGAAGCGCACCCTGCCGCGCGTGCGCTCCGTCACCAACCACGACCTGCCGGTGGGCGGGCGTGACGCAGAGCATATCGACCGGGCCAAATTTCGCGCCCCCCAGATCCTGCGCAGCGGCGACCGGGCCGTGACCGCCGGCGACTACGAGCGCCTGGCCCGCGCCGCGCATAAGGGCCTGGCCAGGGTGCGCTGCCTCCAGCCCGAGGCCGCCGGCACGAATGGGCAGCCAGCCTATAACACCGTGCAGGTCTTACTCGTGCCCAGCGTCAACCCGGCCGATGCGCTCCGCGTCACGCCTGAGCGGCTCAAGCTGGGGCCCGAAGACGAGCTGTTCGCGACGGTCCAGCGCTATCTGGATGAGCGAAGGATGCTGACCACCAGACTCCAGATCGGCGTCCCCCGCTATCAGCAGGTCACCATCACTGCCCGGATTAGAGCGCACGAACACGCGCGCAAGACCCTGGGCTGGGAGGCCGAGACTCGCCTCTGCCGCTTTCTCAACCCGCTGATCGGCGGTAATCCCGGCGGGGGCGAGGGCGAAGGCTGGCCCTTCGATCGCAGCCTGTACGTCTCGGACATCATCATGCTCTTGCAGGGTATCCCTGGGGTAATGTACATCGAGTGGGTCAGCCTCAAGACAGATGAGCACACCGAAGGCCAGGGCCCCGTACACCTCGCGAAGGATCAGCTGATCGTCTCCGGCCAACACTGCATCGAGGTACTGTAGCCATGGATGCCCTCGACTACGGGACGCTGACGATCACCCGCGCGGACGGCGGCGGGCAGCAGCAACAGATCGTACAGCTGCGGCGCGGGTCGAACAAGATCGGGCGCTCCTCCGCGAGCAACCTAGTCGTCCTCGACGACCCGATCATTGCCGACGAGCATGCGCTGATCACATGCACCGATCTCGGGTGCTACGTGGTCGATCTGGGCAGCCCGGGCGGCACGCTGCTCAACGGCAGCCCGCTGCCCCGCCCGCCGGAAGCTCGCGTGTCGAAGCTGCTGCGCAACGGCGACAAGCTGCGGATCGGGGACTATCTGCTCGAGTATCACCGCACGGTCCGGATCAAGGCTGAGCAAGTGCAGCCGCTCGATCCCGCCCTGGCGATGACACGCCAGATAGCCGGGCGCCTGCGCTACACAGCGGATCACGTCATCCAGATCCAGCGATTGGATGATGAGTGCCGGCTCTCGCATAAGCCAAGCGCCTATCTACAGTATCTGCCGCCCTGCTACCAGTGCGACGACGTGCTGAACAATCTGCTGCTCGCCTTCGAGGGCATCCTTGGCCCGCTCGAGGGCATGATCGACCAGCTCGCCGGCTACTTCGACCCCCAGCTTGCCCCGCCGGCGCTGCTGCCCTGGCTTGCCTCCTGGCTTGACATCGCGCTGGACGAGGCGTGGCCCGAGGAGCGCCGGCGGGCGCTGATCGCTGAGGCGGCCGAGCTGCATCGCTGGCGGGGCACCCGGCGCGGCCTGCGCAGGGCCATCATGCTCTACACCGGTGTCGAGCCGGCGATCATCGAGCCGTGGGAGGCGCAGAGCGGCGCAAACGGGCCCGAGCTGCCACCCAATGGATTCCGCGTCATTCTCAACATCCCTGACCGCGCCTCAATCGATGAGACGCGGCTGCGCCGGATCATCACTGGTGAGAAGCCGGCGCACACAACCTTTGAGCTAGTTGTACAAGCGACTGGGGCGCGCGCCGATCAGCCTACGAGCCCCAACGCCTGAGGTCCAGCCATGTCCACCTTCTTCGGCATGCTGATCATCAGCTACCCCGATAAGCATCAGGAGCACGTGCGGTTGCTCCGCGAGGTTGTGCATATCGGCCGGGACCCCGACGCCAACGACATCCCGCTCCCATACCCTCAGGTGCATGAGCAGCACCTTGCGCTCTTCTGCAGCCAGGCCGGGATCAGCGTGATGAATGTGAGCGGCGCTGACAGCACCTGGATCGAGCGCCCCGGGCTAGCCCGAGCCCGGCTCGCGGCGGGCCGTGACATTGTGTCGCTTACGAACGAGACGGCGGTCGTGCTGGCCGATGCGTCGGCACGTGAGGAGAGCACGATTCGCCTTGAGGTTCGCCTGGCGCCGGGGGTGATGGAGGCCCCTGACCCGCGCCCCGCCCTGGAGGCACTGATCAGGCTTGAGCTCAAGCCGGATGCAATCGTGCTCGAAGCCGGCGAGCGCCAGGCGCTCACGCTCGTGGTAACGAGCGCGGCCAGCCAGGTGCAGAATATCATCCTCGAGCTCGACGGCATCCCGCCCAGCTGGTTCACCCTCCCGCCGCCGATCGGCCTGATCCCCACCGGCACGAATGAGCGCGGCGCCCAGGAGACGACCACGATCACCTTGCATCCGCCACTCAGCGACAGGAGCACGGCCAACACCTATAGCCTCCAGCTGCTCGCCCGCTCGGACACCTACGACGGCGGCGTGACAAGGCCGCTGCTGCTGACGGTGCTGCCCTACATCAGCTTCGATCTGAGCATACAGCCTGAGAAGATGGCGGGCTGGCCGCACGGCATGTTCGAGGTTCAGCTGACCAGCGGCAGCAACTTTCCGCTGCCGCTATCCCTGTCGGTTGAGAAGGCCGAGAACGCGCTCTGGCCGGTCGTCGTGCCGGCAACCGCGGTTGGCTTGGTCCGACGCCGGCGGCGGGTGCGCGTGTTCGG
>JAAXUL010001095.1 GCA_013336035.1 Chloroflexales bacterium | reverse complement strand
CGAACACCTACATGCAGCGGGTGCATAGCCTCTGACTCGGCCGCGATGGTCTGCCCCGACTCGATCACGGCCAGCTCGTGCTGGCGCCAGGGTTCGGCGCGGTCGCCAAACAGATCGACATCGCGCTGCCCGAGCATCTGCTCGGCCGAGAGGCTATGCACCCGCTGCATGTAGGTGTTCGTCAGCAGGTAGCGCCCCTGAAGATCCTTCACATAGACGGCGGCGGGCGAGTTGTCGAGCAGCCCCTGGAGCAGGGCCTGGCTGCGGCGCAGCTCCTCGGTGCGCGCCTCGACCAGCGACTCGAGCCGCGCATTGACGGCGGCGCGCTCGGCGATCGCCTCCTCGGCGGCGCGCAGGCTCCAGGTAAGCCGGGCGATCAGCGAGAGCACCGCGCTGCCCACCACGATCGAGAAGCCCGCCAGGATGATCGTGTTGACCAGCATGGTGTTGGGGTCGATCGCGCGCCGCGGGACGGCGGTGGGGATCGGGATGAGCCCCAGGCCCATCGCGCCGAGGGCGACGGTGCCCAGGAGCGTGACCGCTACCCACATGCGCAGCGCCTCGCGGCGCTCGAGCAGCATGGTGCTGATGATAACCAGGAAGATGACGTACAGACGCCCGGCGCCCACCAGGCCCAGATTGAGCGTGGTGAGCAGCGCGTAGAGTATGCCGATCCCGAGGAGGCTGTAGACGCGCAGCTTGTAGCCGGGCCGCTGCCAGAAGACTAGCCCGAAGAGGAAGATGATCGCGGCAAGGTCGAACGCGGCCCAGTCGAGGCGCCCGCGCTGCCATGAGCCGATGATGTCGAGTGCTGCGCTCGGTAGCGCGGCCAGGGCGGTGACCCGCAAGGTCCAACCGAGCGTTTGCTCGCGCCACTCGCGCAGCGCCGGCGGCGTTGGGCGCGAGGGAGTCTGAGACGATGAGAGCATTAGCGCCGCTTTCCACACAAGCGCATAGGATTAGATTGTACGGCGCGGGCAGGGCGGGGCGAATAGGCAGATCTGCCGATCCCCCCTTCCGCTTTATGCACGGGCCCGTCAGCATGGCTGCTGATGGCCCCGGCGCGGCCTGCGTGCTACCGTCCCTCGTAGCCGGGCTGATGCGTGCTCGCAACGCTGGGGGCAGGCGGGGCTGACCGCTCAAGCTCAGGGTGGTATCAGAGGGCCGCCATGCTATACTGTACGCACCATTCAGAGTCAACCCCATAATCCCCCTGCCAGCCTGAAGAGGAGCACATTGCCCGCGCTCGCCTACTAAGGCGCGCGTAAAGCCCGACTCTCCGCGTTTATCAACATAACCAGACAGGTGCGCGTCTATTATGGGCAGTAGCCCCACCCCGACCAGCATATAGCGTAGCACTGCCACGTATCAGGCAGGTGAGCGCAATGACAGACCGCATACTCAACAGTACTCTTGGCCAGTACGACGTGATTGAGGTGCTCGGACATGGCGGTATGGCCACAGTGTATAAGGCCTACCAGCCATCGCTCGGCCGATTCGTAGCGATTAAGGTACTACAGCACTACCATAACGCCGAGTACATCGCACGTTTCAAGTCCGAGGCGCGCTCGCTTGCGCTGCTCCAGCACCCCAACATCTTGCCCGTCCACGATTATGGCGAGCAGAGCGGCGTGCTCTACCTGGTGCTGCAGCTCGTCCCGGGCGGCCTGTCACTGGCGAACCTCGTGGGCCAGGCGCACCCCCCCGAGAAGGTGGGGCCACTCATGCTGCGGCTCCTCGCCGGGCTCGAGTACGCCCACGCCCAGGGCATCGTCCACCGCGATATCAAGCCAGCCAACATCCTGATGCCGGCCCCCGACTGGCCGATGCTGTCCGACTTTGGGCTCTCCAAGTTCCTGAGCGATTCGAGCCCACACCTGACCGTGCCCGGCACGATTATGGGCACGGTCGGCTATATGCCGCCCGAGCAGGCCACCGCGCAGGTGATCGACGCGCGCTCAGACATCTACTCTACCGGCGTCGTGCTCTACCAGCTGCTCACCGGCAGGCTGCCCTTCGACGGCGACACGCCGATGGAGGTGCTGGTCAAGCATGCCTATGCGCCACCGCCTCCGCCGCGCCAGATCAACCCTAGCATCCCGGCGCCAATCGAGCAGGTCATTCTTCGAGCTATGGCGAAGAGCCCCGCTGATCGCTACCAGACCGCGGCGCAGATGGCCGCAGAGCTCAAACGAATCATCGAGCGCCCGCCAGGGCCGGAGTTCGCGGATCCGCTCGGCACTATTCGTATGCCCATTGCGCCGCCTCAGCCTGCCGACCCGCCCGCGCCCAGCGCTGACAACCCCTCCCGCGCACGGAGCTGGGCGCCCCCCGTTATCGTGGCGCTTGTCCTGGCGCTTATCCTGGCGCTAGCGGGCGGAGCTGTGCTGCTCCTCTGGCCCCGCCCGGCCCCGCCGAGTGTAGCGGCGGTGGCGACCGGGGTCGCGCCCTCGCTAGCCGCAGCGACCTCGGCCAGCGCGACGACCGTCCCCGCCACGCAGCCGCCGGCCACAGCGGCTACGGGTGCGGTCGCCGTGGCCGGCGGCGCGACGCCCTCTGGCGCGGTGAGCTACAGCGATGCGGGGCTTTGGAGCGACACGGTGACTCTCTCGGTTCGCGGCTTGCCCGACGTGTCGGCCGAGCAGGTCTACGCCGCCTGGCTCTCGAACGCGAGCGGCAGCTTGTACGTCGGCGATCTCCAGCGCCATGCCGGCGACGATCTGCGCGTGAGCTACACCTCGCCGATACACCAGAACCTGATCGGCGAGTATGATCAGATCTTCATCGCGCACGTGCCCAAGTCGGCCGCCGCGGCCGAGGTCGCCAATGTCGTCCTGTCGGGCGCGCTGCCGGGCGTGCCACTGATCCACCTGCGCCATGATCTGGTCAGCTACTCGTCCACACCCGGCAACATCGGGTACCTGCTCGGCCTAGAGCGCGAGCTGGCCGAGGCGCTAGTCCACGCCGAGCGGCTTGTGAAAAG
>JAAXUL010001094.1 GCA_013336035.1 Chloroflexales bacterium | reverse complement strand
GGCGTAGGGGTTGGGCTCGGGGGCGTAGTGCTTGAAGTGCACGCACTGGCCGGTGAAAGGCCCGATCCCCGAAGCCGTGAACATCAGCCACGACAGCATCTGCGCGCGGCCGGCCGGCGTGGCCGGGGGCAGGAACTGGCCCGTCTTCTCCGCCAGGTACAGCAGGATGGCGCTGCTGTCGAAGACCGTGGCGTCGCCGTCGACGATCACCGGCACCTTGGCATTCGGGTTGAGCGCCTTGAACGCAGCCTCGTGCTGCTGGCCCTTGGCTCGGCTGTCATGGGGGCTGGCCTCGGGCTGCGCGATCCGTGGGAACTATTCCTCCTAGAAGACCGACGAAACGGTGTCCAGGGAGAAGCGCGCCATCACTTTTCCGTTATCGTCGAGGGCCAGGTAGCGGTGAGTGTGCGTGACGAGGCGGGCCACGAAAAACTCGTCGCCCGGCTGGGGCGCCTGGGTGACCAAAAGCCTGGCCGTGGCCTGGTAGGCCGGCGGGCGTCCGAGGGCCGAGGCCAGGCTGAGGCCGCCAACGATAAGGGGCAGCAGGGCCACGACGGGCCAGAGGCGGCGCAGGATGGCTAGATACTCGCGTAGTTGCATGCGTTCGTGAGGTTAGCGGACGCGAACGGCGAGCTGGCGGCTCTCGACGGCCTCGTCGATCAGGGCCCGCATCCGCTCGTGAAAGATCGCGCGGCCGTAGCTCTCGGCGTGGCGTCTGATTGTAAGCTGGTCGTAGCGATCGGCCCGAGCGGCGGCGACGGCGGCGGCGACGGCGGCGGCCGACTGCTCGTGAAAGAATCGCCCGGTGACACCGTCGATCACCGTCTCGAGGGCGCCGCCGGCGCCATAGGCGATCACCGGGCGGCCCGCGGCCATAGCCTCGAGGGGGGTAATCCCGAAGTCTTCCTCGCCGGGGAAGATGAAGCCGCGGCAGCGGGCGAAGAGGTCGCAGCGGGTCTCCTCGTCGACCCAGCCGAGAAACTCGACCGTCGGGCCGGCCATTTGCTCGAGGCGGTGGCGGTCGCGGCCGTCGCCGAAGATCTTGAGCGGCAGGCGCAGCTTGGTGAACGCCTCCACGATCAGCTCGATCCGCTTGTAGGGGATGAGCCGACCGCCGGCCAGGTAGAAGTCGCCCGCGGGCTGCGGGGCGTACGGGGGCAGCTCGACCGGCGGGGGGATGACCTCGGCCTCGCGGCCATAGAAGCGTGCGATGCGGCCGGCGACCACGTGCGAGTTGGCGACGAATGTGTCGACCCGGTTCGAGGTCGCGACGTCCCAGAGTCTAACATAGGTGAGGGCGAAGGGCAACAGGGCGCCCTGCAGGCCCCTGATATCCTCGCGCTCGACGTAGTCGCGGGTGCGCCAGGCGAAGCGCATCGGCGTGTGGCAGTAGCAGATGTGGGTGGCGCCAGGGCGGGGGATGACGCCCTTAGCGTAGGCGCTGCTGCTCGAGAGCACCATGTCGTAGGCGCTGAGGTCGAAGCTCTCGAAGGCTGTCGGGTAGAGCAGGAAGTAGCGGCGAAAGTGCTGGCGCCAGCCCGGGAGGCGCTGCATAAACGAGGTGCGGATGTCCCAGCGCTGGTAGTGCTCGGGCATCGCCTCGGTGTCGTAGATCGAGGTGTAGACCGGCGCCTCGGGATACAGCTCGTGGAGAGCCTCGAGCACACGCTCGGCCCCGCCGTACTGGTTCAGATAATCATGGATGATCGCGACGCGCATAGTCGGGACCCCGAGCCCGCACGCGGGCGGACACGGCCCGCGGCCCCGGCGCGGCGCACGCCGGCCAGCTGTCACCATAGGATAGCATATATTCGCGCGGACGCTGTTGGGCGGCCTGCCGCCCTGCCGCGACCCTGGGCGGGAAGTATGGTACGATAGCCCGAGGTTTTCTAATAATGCAGCTAATGCAGTGCGGGAGGTTGGGCGTGCTCTTCACGAATGTCGCCGTCGAGGCGCTGGGCTACGAGCTAGCCCCGCACCGGATCAGCTCGGACTGGCTCGAGGATCAGATTAGCGCCACTATGCAGCGCCTCGGCGTCCCGAAGGGCCGGCTCGAGCAGCTCTCAGGCATCCGCGAGCGCCGCTTCTGGGATCACGGCACCAGGCCGAGCGATATCGCGACGATGGCGGCCCGTAAGGCCCTCGCCGCCGCCGACGTCGACCCCAGCCAGATCGGGATCGTGATCAGCACCTCGGTCTGCCAGGACTACCTCGAGCCCTCCACGGCCTGCTTCGTCCACCGCAACCTGGGCCTCACGCCCCGGGCGATCAATTACGACATCCGCAACGCCTGCCTGGGCTTCCTCAACGGCATGTATATCGCCGCCATGATGATCGAGGCCGGCGAGATCAAGTACGCCCTGATCGTCGATGGCGAGGGCTCGCAAGAGGCCGTGATGTCCACCATCGAGCGCCTGCAGCGCCCCGAGGCGACCATGCAGGATTTCCGCAATAACTTCGCCACCCTGACCCTCGGCTCCGGCGCCGCCGCGATGCTGCTGGCCCACAAGAGCGTCGCAAAGAGCGGCCACACGCTCAATGGCGTGGTCTCGCTGGCCGCCACCGAGCACAACGAGCTGTGTATCGGGATGCCCGACTATATGAAGACCGACGCCGGCGCGCTGCTCATCGCCGGCGTTAAGCTCGCCGCTGAGACCTGGTCGCTGGCCCAGGAGACCTTCCCGAGCTGGAGCGACGACCAGATCGCGCTCTACGCGCCGCACCAGGTGGGCGCCCGCCATATGGCCGGCGTCGCCGAGGCGATCGGGATCACGCCCGCCAAGCTCTACCTGAACTTCCCGGTGCTGGGCAATATCGGCCCCGCCGCCCTGCCGATCAGTCTGGCCCAGGCCGCCGAGATAGGCCGCCTTCAGGCGGGCGACCAGGTGGGCCTGCTCGGCATAGGCTCGGGCCTCAACTGCTCGATGATGAGCGTGACGTGGTAGCCTTGCTCGCTGGGGTGAGGGAGGCGGGGCGCCGTTGCA
>JAAXUL010001093.1 GCA_013336035.1 Chloroflexales bacterium | reverse complement strand
CCCGCCTGCACGCGCAGGCGGGCATGCTGGATCGCGACCGCGGCCTGATCCGCCAGGGTGGCGACAAGGCGCAGATCCTCGGGCGTGAAGCCGCCCGGCTTGTTCACCAGATCGATCGCGCCAATGGCGCTCCCGGCCACCAGGAGGGGCGCCGCCAGCAGCGCGTGCGGCTCGCCCCATGCGTGATCCATCTGGGGCGCGTGGGCGGGGTCGTTGCTCAGCAGCGCCGCGCCCTGCCGCACCGCCAGTCCGGTGAACGACCCGGCGACGGGGAGGCGCTCGACCACGGGGGTGAGCTCCCCGGCGCTGTGCGCCAGGGACAGCCAGTCCGCATCCTCGCGCAGCACGACGGAGCTCGCGCGGGCGCCGGTGAGGCCCAGGGCCTCGCGGCACACCACCTCCAGCCCCTCGGCCAGGTTCGGCGTGCGGAGCAGCGCGGTGGTGATGCGCTGGAGCCCCTCGCTCTCGGCCAGCTGCCGGCGGAGCCCGGCGTAGAGCTGGGCATTGTCGACCGCCAGCGCGACCGCGTGGGCGATGCCCCAGGCGAGGGTGACCTGGGCGTCGGTGAAGCGGGGCGCCCCATCGGCGCCGACGATGATCGCGACACCCAGCAGCCGATCGCCGGGGGCGATGATCGGGAGCGCCAGCAGCGCGCGCTGATCGAAGGTCGACGCGTCAGACTGGGGACTGCGCGTCGCGTCCAGGTCGTCAGGGAAGACCACGGGCGCCCGACGTGCCAGGACGGCGTCGAGCAGCGGGTCGGCCGTGGGGTCCAGCGGGAAGCGGGTCAGCGCCGGGGCATCAGCGCGGGTACCGGTCGTGGCCCGCAGCACCAGCGTCGCGCGGGCCGGCTCGTCGAGCAGATAGAGGCCGCAGTCACAGGCCCCCACCGCCGCGGCCATGCTCGTCGCAATCCGGGTGAGCACCTGGTCGAGATCCAGCGAGCTGCCCGCCGTCTGCGCCGCGTCGAGGATCAGAGCGGTGCGCAGCTCCTGCGCGCGCAGCTCCTGCACGCTGGCGGCGGCAAACCATGCGCCCACGCGGCTGACGATGTGCCGAAGGCAGGCATCCAGCCGGGCGCTCCAGCGCCTGACCAGGGCGCTATCGGCGCCGGCGTGGGCCCAGATGAAGGGCAGCACCGCATCCTTGCCGAGCAGCAGCCCGTCGAGCACCGCGTCGATCGTAAAGCCGTGCTGGAGCTGGACCAGGGCCACCTGCTCCAGCCGCGCGTCCAGCTCGTCAAACGAGCCAGTGGCCAGGGCGACGCTGATCGCCTCGATCCGGTGGGCCATCCATCGCTGCACCTGGTCCGGCGGGCTCGCCCGATAAGGGTTATCGGGGAGCTGGTACAGCAGATCAGCCCAGGCGTGGGCCAGGGCATCGCGCTCGTGGGTGAGAAATGTGGCGAGATCGGGAGCGATGGGGCCAGGCAGTGGCGGCATGGTATCAGTGTACACCCGCGCGTCGCCCTCCGCGAGGATGGTACGCTCCCGATGGCGGTCGGGTGCGCAATCCGATGGTCATGGGTGGGACGACGCACCTCAGGCGGCGTCATCAATGGCGTGCGCCAGATCAGCCGCCGCCAGCTGGTCGTAGCCGCCCTGCCCGTGCCAGCGCACCCGCCCCGCCTGATCGAGGAGCAGCACCGTAATGGTGTCTGTCGTCGGAATCTCGAGGGCCTGCGTGAGCTGCCCCACGTCGGTGTAGACCGTCACGGTCTGGTCGTGCAGCGCCGGGTCTGCGATCATCCCGATCATCCCTCCGTCGATAAAGGGGCGCGCCAGGGTGTAGACGCTGGGCACGATGACCAGCACATAGGCCCGCAGCGCCGGATGCCGGTCCATCTGCTGCTCGAGAAACGGCAGCCAGCTGGCGCCCAGCGCCTGGTGCCAGGGCTGAAACGCCAGCACGAGCACCGTGAGCGCGCCATCGAGGTCGCTGGGCAGAGTGTAGCCACGCCCGCTCAGGCTGCGGGCGCCAAGCGTGGGAAACCGCACCTGCGCTGCGCTCTCGGTCATCGGCGTGGTCCTCGGCGAATGACGTTCCTCGCCCGAACGGCGCGCGTTCTGGCGCTTCCTCGATCCGTGACGTGACGATGCCGGGAGCCGGTCAAGGCGATCCGGCTCCCGGCACCGCAGCCAGATCCGCTCGCTCCTATGGCTGCCGGGCAACCGATCGATGCGCATAGAGATCGTAGGCGGCGATAGCGACGACGATGATGCCCAGCACGATGCTGGTCCACATGGCCACCGCCAGGGTGTTGAAGCCGAAGAGGAACGGCAGCACGATCGCGATCACCCCGGCCACAATGTCGACCCAGTCCTCCCAGAGCTCCGCGGTCTTCGTGTAGGCCTTGTAGCCCGACGCGATGGCGATCACGGCGCCGACCACCAGGCTGCCCCACAGCGCCGCCGGGTTGGTGCTGTAGCCCAGCGCGAAGGGCGCGGCCATCAGCGCCAGGCCCAGGATCATGTTGGCCCAGAACATAGCATGCACTCACTTTCCAGCGTGATTACCCCAATGCACACCACCGTCCTCACTATAGGACAAGGCGCCGGCGCAGCCATTAGATAATGTAGGGGAGTCCGCTCAGCAGAATGATGGTCTTGCCAGCAGCCATACTCTACGCTGGAAGGACGCGGGATACCACAGCCTGAGGAGGCGCGCAGCGCGGGGGTGTGGGAGAATCGTCCTGAGCCAGGCATGTGCCCCAGCGTCGCGCCGTGGGGAGAGGCCACGATGGAACGGGCGTTGGCCGCGTCGGCGTGGCGAACAACGGGAAAGGAGTGATGGTACATCATGCTGGGCCGCAGGCTTCTTCTGCTCCAGAGCACCATGGAACCCATACCCTCAGCTCGACTTTATCCATCTGCGCCGCTTACGCGGCGTAGGCGAGCGCATCCGTCAGCCGAACGAGCAGGGCCTTGGGGATTTGCACCATGTCGGGTTCCTCGGGTGACAGCCAAGAAATCGTGACTGGCCAAAGGTGCTG
>JAAXUL010000325.1 GCA_013336035.1 Chloroflexales bacterium | reverse complement strand
GCTAGCCGAGATCCCTACCCCTCCGGCTGCGGGGGCTGCTCGCCTGTAGAGGGCGGCGGCTCGGGCTGCGGCGCGGGCGGCGGCTCTGGGGCCGGGGCGGGCTGAGCGCCGGGCTCGGGCTGAGCGCCGGGCTCGGCGGACGGCGCGGGCTGCGGCGCGGCCGGGTCGGGCGTGGGTGCCAGCAGCGGGTCGACCGTAGGCGTAGCCTGGGGGAGGGGCTTCCCGTCGGGGCCCAGGTCGGCCGGGTTGACCTCGAAGATGTTGGGCCAGGGCTTGAACTTCGTCTCGAAGGGGCGGCGCTCAACCACCTGGCCATCACGCTCGATCACGCGTGTAAACTCGATCGTCATCCCGCCGCGGGCGGTGTCGCTCTGGCGCGGGCTGCCGTGGGGGCGCCGCGGCTCAGCGACATAGACCGGCTGGGAGGGCGCTGGCACGCGGTCGGTAGTCGTGGGGCCGATCAGCGAGACCTTGCGGCCGTCGCTGGTCCCATAGATGCGCACCTCGGCAGTGCTGCCGTTGGTCAGAGTCTGGATGAGCAGCCAGTTGCCGGTGTCGTTGAGGAACTTGAGGTCGAGGGCGCCAGTAAAGATCGTGGCGTCCATGCCGGGGCCGTTGCCGTACGAGGCGAAGGCATGCTTGTCGTACCAGCTGATATAGAACGAGTGGCCCCAGCGCTCGGTGATCGGCAGGCCGGCCCAGAAGGCGGCCCGGAACATCGTGGTCGAGTCCTGGCAGATGCCGCCGCCCCACTCGAGCTGGGTGCGGTTCTTGACGATCGCGTAGCCCTCGACGAAGCCATTCGACGGGTCGATGCTGCCGACGCTATTGTTGAACGAGAACTCATCGCCGGGCGCGACCAGGATGCCGTGGAGCAGCTTCATCCCGGCCTTGATATTGGTGACCCTGTAGGCGGCCGAGCCGCTAAAGTCGCTGCGCCCGGACGAGAGCAGCTCGCTGATGCCGAGCTGGCCGAGGTTAGCGGCGGTGACGGGCGAGGGCACGACGCGCAGGGGCAGGGTCAGCTTGCGGGCGGCGGCGGGCTGCCCAAGGGCCGCCAGGAGCAGCTTGACGGCGCGCTGCTCATCGATGCGCTGGCCAGGGGTGCCAGCCTTGATGATACGCAGGTCGCCGTTGTTCCAGTCAACCCGGGGGTGCTTGCCCTTGACCTCGGTGGCGGTGGCCAGAGCGGCCAGCTTCTCGCCGATCCGGGCCTGGTCGACGCTAACGGCCAGCGTGTCGCCGGAGCTGCCGGCCACGCGCTCGGCGCGCACAAGGCTGGCCAGATCCGCGAGCGACCAGACGAAAGGCTCGTCCTGGCCCTCGACCAAAAGGGTGAGCGGGCCGGCAAGGATGGTAGAGATCGCGGCCTGGGCCTCGCGGACGGCCGCGTCGCTGAGACGGGGCTGTAGCTCGCGAGTGCGCAGGGTGATAATCTGCGGGTCGAGGCCCTGGAGGGCCGCCGTAATCTCCTGGAGCGTATCGGCGATCAGGACCTGCTGTCCCGCGACGGCGGGGGCGGTTGTGATCGAGGCGCCGTTCAGGGTCAGGGACGCGTCAACCGCGGGCTGGTCGACCTCGGCCACGCGGGCGAGGATGTAGGCCTGCATAGCCTGCTGGTCAACCGTCATGTGGAGCGGCAGCTCGAGGCCATTTTGGTAGACCGCCAGGACCTCGCGCAGGTTCGCAAAGATGCCGTGGCGGCGGCCGGCGGCCAGAGCCGACTCGACGGCGCGGTCGATCTCGAGCCGCACGCCCAGCTCGGCGAGCGTGGGCGTCCAGGCGCGGTCGGCGTAGGCGAGGGTGACGGGCTGGGCGAGGAAGGACGCGAAGCGCTGCTCGATGGCCTGGCGGGCCTCAGCCTCGGTCAGCTCGCCGACAGCGACACCCCGGACAGAGACGTTCGGGTAGATTCGACCGGCGTAGTTGCGGTCGACGGCGTAGAGGCCCACGCTGGCCGCGATAACCGCAAGCAGCGCGGAAGCGATCAGGCCAACCCAGAGGCGCCGCGTGCGACGCTGGGGGGTGCGTGCGTTGGGAGCGGGCGCGCTATTTGCCGATGGGCCGAGTGGTGAAAGATGCTCAACCGACACCAGGACCTCCTGAGCAGCCGCATGCGCGAGCAAGTTGAAATTTGCTTTAGCAACTATAAGGGCTGGCCATTACGATTGTCAATGAGGAATAGGTGAGGTGTGCGCCGTTGCCCACCCGTCTCTACAATCGATGTGCCAGCACAACTACTCGGCCTCGCCGTCGAGACAGCGCAGGGCGGCGGCGCACAGTATGGCGACGCCCTGGGGCAGGCAGCGCTCGTCGATATCGAAGCGCGGGTTGTGGTGTGGGGCGCCCGTGCGCTCGTCGCTGCGCGAGCCGATGAAAAAGTAGCTGCCGGGCACCCTGGCAAGGACGGCAGAGAAGTCCTCGCCGCCGGTGGTGCGGTAGGTAGTGTCGATATGGTCGGCGCCAAGGACAGCGGCGGTGGCCTCGTACAGCACAGTGGTAGGCTTCGGGGCGTTGACGGTCGCGTCAACGCCAATACGGATGGTGACCTCGGCGGTGGCACCATAGGTGGCAGCGACACCCGTGGCCACCTCGCGCACACGACGGTGCAGCAGCTCGCGCACTGGGGGCTCGAAGCTACGGATGGTGCCCCGCAGCTCGGCAGTCTCGGCGATAACATTGCCGGCGTTACCGGCCAGGAAGGCGCCGATCGTGACCACACCGGTGTCCTCAGGGCAGAGGTTGCGGGCAACGATGCTCTGGAGGGCGACTACGATCTGGCTACCGACCATCACGGCGTCGACCGTCTGGTCGGGGTGGGCGCCGTGACCGCCCTTGCCGCGCACAACGATCGTGAGCGCGTCCGAGGCGGCCATCATCGCGCCCGGGCGGACCACGGCCGAGCCGAGATCCTGGTCGGAGGCCACGTGCAGGCCGAGCGCCACATCAGGGCGGGGGCTCTCGAGCAGGCCATCGGCGATCATCGCCTTGGCGCCGCCCAGACCCTCCTCGGCGGGCTGGAACATCAGCTTGATCGTGCCGGGCAGCCGCTCGCGGTGGCGGGCCAGCAAGGTCGCCACACCGATGCCGATGGCGACGTGGGCGTCGTGGCCACAGGCATGCATCACGCCGGGAGTCTGCGAGCGGTAGGAGACATCGTTCTCCTCGTGGACCGGCAGAGCGTCCATATCGAAGCGCAGCAGCACGGTGCGCCCACCGGGCAGGCCACCCTGCAGCAGCCCGACCACCCCTGTCTGACCGACACCGGTCTGCACCTCGTAGCCGAGGGCGCCGAGCTTCTCGGCGACGATACGGGCGGTGCGTAACTCCTGAAAGCCAAGCTCGGGGTGCATATGGAGGTCGCGACGGACGGCTACCAGATCATCGCGCAGGGCCTCGGCTTCGGAAAGAAACGGGGCGGTCATGAGGGCTCCTCTAGCTCGGGGCACACAGACACAACCAGCCCAGTATACCAAACGTTAGGGCGCTCTGACGACGGCCTTGCCGACCAGGGCGAGCAAGGTTGCGGCGCTGAAGGGCTTCTGGAGAAAGGCAGAAGGCATCTCGCCTGGGAAGCGGGCGCTCATCTCTTCGGCAGAGTAGCCGCTCATCAGCAGGACGGGGAGCTCGGGGCGCTCGCGGCGCAGATCGCGGAAGACCTGCTCGCCACTAATGTACGGCATAGTCAGATCAAGGATGACGGCGGAGATCGGCTGGTGCAGCGATCGACAGATGGTCAGAGCGCTCTCGCCGTCGGTGGCGCTGATCGCGGTGTAGCCACCCCGCTCGAGGATGCGGGCCGTGGTGCGACGCACCTCATCCTCGTCGTCGATCACGAGCACGAGCGGGCGCTCGGAGCCGGCGCGGGGGGCTGGCGAGGCGTTGTCCGCCGAGGCCACCGCGTCGGAGGTAGGCGCCTGCCGCGGGATCGGGAAGAGGGCCGTAAAGGTACTGCCGTAGCCGCGCTCGCTCTCGAGTAGCAGGGCGCCGTGGTGGCTGCGGACAATGCCGAGCACCGCGGCCAGGCCCAGGCCGCGGCCGGCGAACTTGGTTGTAAAGAAGGGGTCGAAGATCCTGGCCCTGGTGGCCGCATCCATACCGATGCCGGTGTCGGCGATAGTAACGCCCACATAGAGGCCCTGGGGCAGGTCGGCGCCAACGTGGGCCGCCGCCAGCGTGTCCATGTCGACGTGATGCAGAGCGGTGGCGATAGTGATTGTGCCGCTCTGGGGGCCGAGGGCCTCGGAGGCGTTGATGATCAGGTTCATCACCACCTGGCGGATCTGGGCGGGGTCGCCCTCGATAAGCGGGAGCCTGGGGCTAAGGTGCTGGATAAGGGTGGCGCCCTTGCTCACCGAAACGCGCAGCAGGACGATCATCTCGGCCACCAGGGCGTTGAGATCGAGGGGCTGCATAACAAAGCGGCCGCGGCCGGCGTAGGCAAGCATCTGGCGCACAAGGTCGGCGGCCCGCGCGGTGACCAGCTCGATCTGGCGAGCGCTCTGGTAGGCCTCTGAGCCAGGAGGAAGGTCGAAGAGGAGCAGGCTGGCGTTGCCGAGGATAGCGGCCAGGAGGTTATTGAAGTCGTGGGCGATGCCGCCGGCCAGCACGCCGAGGCTCTCGAGGCGCTGGCTCTCGAGCATCTTACGCTCCATGGCGAGGCGGGCCTGCTCGGCGGCGCGGCGCTCGGTGATATCCTGGCCGATCACGAGCAGCTCGGATGGGGAGCCGGCCGGGTTGCGATGGCAGGTGATCGTCCAGAAGAAGGCCCGCTCGGTGCCGTCGGCGGCGATCAGGAGGGTCTCGAAGGGGCGGGCGGGGCTGCCGGCGATGGCGGCGAGGACGACGGTGGCCACGGCGGTCTGGTCGGCGGGGGCGACGAATCGGTCGAGGTAGTCCTGGCTGAGGGCCTCGGCCCGAGAGAGACCGAAGACGCGCTCGGCCTCGCGGTTGAACTCGCTGACCTTGAGCTCGAGGTCGAGGCAGATGATCACGCTGGCGGCGGACTCGACGAGGGAGCTGAAGCGCTTAGCGGCGTCCTCGACGCGGGCGAAGAGGCGAGCGTTGACCACGGCGACGCTGATCTGGTCGGCGAGCAGCGAGATGATCGAGAGGTCGTCGTCGGTAAGCAGGGGGGCGCCAGTCGACTCGACGGCGATCACACCGAGGGCCGGGCCTTCGGCATAAATCAGGGGCACCATGATGCCCTGGCAGATCTGGGGCACCGCGTGAAGGAAGTCGGGCTCGGCGGCGGTATCGCGCACAAAGCAGGGCTGGCCGGTACGGACAACCCGGCCGCTGACACCCTGGCTGAGCGAAATCTCCTTGAGGACGTGGTCGTAGCCGATGGCGGCCCGGAGGCGCAACGTCTCGCCGTCGCGCAGGTAGATGCTGACCAGCCGGTAGCCAAAGGCGCTACCGACCTGCTCGACGACCGTAGCGCAGAGCTGGTCGAGGTGCACGGCAGCGGTGATCGCCTGGGCAACCCGCTGCACAGTGGCGAGCTCGGCCAGACGTCGGCGAGCGTCGCGGTAGAGCAGGGCGCTATCGACGGCGCCGGCCGTCTCGTGAAGCTCTTGCCCCTCAGCGGTACTATCGGGAGGCTGGCTGGCTTTGCCGGATTGCATGCAGAGTTCCTGTGTGCCCTTCATCCGGGTAGCCTCTAACTGTACCCCCGCGCGACACATTCGGCAAGGGGGCATGGTAGAATAAATTGGCTCGCGACGCCCCAGGGCTGCGCGGGGCGCAGGCACGACGCAGCACAAGGAGCTACGGATGGCACGGGCGGTGAAAGGGCTCTCTAGACAGCCGGTGACGGACGGTGAGGCGCAGAGCGGCGGCGCCCTCGATATGGTCACGGTCGTCACGCGCCACGTGGCCCTCCTCGCGGCGATCATCGCCACCTGCGGCAGCCTCTACTTTAGCGAGGTGCTGGGCTGGGTGCCCTGCGAGCTGTGCTGGATCCAGCGCATACTCATGTACCCCCTGGCCGTGATTCTGACGGTGGGCATCCTGCGCGACGACCGAGGCATCCACCTCTACGCGCTGCCGCTGGCGCTGGCCGGGGCCGGCTACTCGCTGTATCACTACCTCGAGGTGCTGCAGGTCATCCCGCCCTCGCCCTGCATTGGCGGGGTGCCGTGCAGCTTCGACTACCTCTCGCCCATCCTGACGGGCCCCCTATCGTTCGTCAAGATCCCGTTCCTGGCCCTGGTAGCATTTGCGATCATCAGCGTCATGCTGGGCAATTACGCCCTGGCCGGCGCGCCCGCGACCCCACATGGCGCGCTGCGGTCGTCGCGCATTGGCGCCCTGGCGATCGTCGGAGCGACCATCGTGGTCTTCCTCGGGCTCGGGCTGGCGATACGCGCGTAGCAGCAAAGAGCCCCTCCTGGTGGCCAGGAAGGGCTCCTACGACGGCGTGATAGTAATATTGGCCATGAGGTCCTACAGACACTATCGCCTGGGCTCGGGCAATAGGAGCCGGCGTGCTTAGCTACGGCGAGCAGCGAAACCTCGTCGCGACGGCCCAGGCGCCGGCACCGGCTTCAGAGCGGTGTCGCCGCCCTCGGGGGGGAACGTCAGCCCGAAGCTGCGCCGCAGGATCTCGCGGAGGGTCGCCTCTTGACCACGGCCCGTGACCAGGGTCACGGCCAGACACTGCGCTCTATCCGCCGGGTCGTGCTCTACCTCGGCGCGGAGCCAGTAGGGCCAGCGGCGCAGCGTAGCGAGAATGGTATTCTCCGCGGCCCCACGCAAGGTAAGCCGCAGCTCGTCCGGCGTGCTCAGATCAAGGGTCGACATCACTTCGCCTTTCGATATGTCCAGGAGGAAGGCGCCACCGCGACCACACCATCCTCAGAAACGACGCGGAGGTGGGGGATAGATCCCCCGCCTCCGCGTCTGGCGAGCGTCGGCACCAACGTGCCAACGCCGCGGCTGATCAGTAGCGGTCGCGGCGCCCGCCGAACCCGCCACGGTCGCCGCCGCCGCCCGAGCTGCGCCGGGGGCCCTTGTCCTCGGCCTGGTTGACGCGCAGATTGCGGCCGTCGATCTCGTAGCCGTCAGTCGCCCGGATCAGGGCGCTAACGTCGGCGGTCTCCATCTCGACGAAGCCGAACCCGCGCGAGCGGCCGGTGTCCCGGTCGCTGATCACGCGCGCGCTCTGCACCTCGCCGTGGGTGGCGAAGATCTGGGTCAACTCAGCATCACCGACACTCCAGGGCAGATTCCCGACAAACAGTTTGACCTGCATTCCAGCACTCCTCTGCGCCGCAGCGCAGCTTACTAAAGATTGGCAGCAGCGCTGCCTCCACGTCTCCACATCGCGATCTCAAACAGCCGGTGGTCGGGCTACTGCCCAGCACACTCGCTCCGGCGGACACAACAACAACATGCTTCGAGCGACGAAGTGCGACCGTGGGATACGCGGCGAAAGAGGAACGCGGAATCTCACAGCGGATGATGTTGGCTGACACATCCAGCATACCACGTCTGCCGTATATAGCAAGTACCGGTCTGCGCCTGGCAGCTGCAAAGTCTGGCGCGCTTGGCTGTGCATCCACAGACTACGACGATATCCAGCCCAGGCTCTGCCTGATCTGCGCTAGATGCCTCCTCTGCCAGCGACTTTGCATTAGCGCTGCCTCACTCCTGAGCTCTCTGGTCGCCACCCGGGTGATTAGCGTCACGCGGGGAGGCCCGACCCAGGTCTGGCACCAGGCGCAGAAAGCTGGTCAGCACCACCCTGGAGAGCCCATCGACGCCATCGAGCACGCTGAATTGCCCAATAACCCGAACGGCCTCGACCCGCACCTCGTCGACAAAGATAGTGCCCTGGGCATCTTTGCGCACAAGGGCGACCCCGGCGAGCTTCGCTCCCCAGTCGGCCGCTTCGTATACGGACATCGTACTACCTGGCATGGCAGTCCTTTTATACATCGCCGCGTGCGGCGGCAGCCAGATCTGCTCGATCACCCCCGCAAGCGAGCTGGAGCGCGAGCGGCCGGCGCTGGATCTTGAGAGTAAGATGGGGGATTTCTCAGCAAAACCAGTATACCACTGTTTCATTATGTTTTGTCCCAGCCGACTCAGCTGTGCACATTCCAG
>JAAXUL010001092.1 GCA_013336035.1 Chloroflexales bacterium | reverse complement strand
TCGCGCCTAGCGCCTCGTGTCTCGCGACAGTGGAGCTCCTTGCCCAGGCGCTGCCGCCGGTCGTGGGCGAGCAGCACGGCCACGACCGGCGCGCAGCCGCTCGTTCTCGGCCCGCAGGCTCTCGATCACGACCTCGTCCTGGGAGGTGCTAGCAGCGGCGGGGATGCTCTCGAGCGCCAGGCCAAGGACCCCGGCCTGCGGATGGCGCGCACCTGTCCAGAGGTGTCAGTCCAGCCCCGGCCGTCACAGTGCTCACTGGGTGATGCGCGCGGAGTAGCCGGGCATACGCTCGCGCCCGCCGTAGACCGACCCGGCGTAGTGGCTGAGGTCGAGAAGCGCGCCCAGGCCGATCCAGAGCCAGTCCCACCCGGCCACTCCGCCCCCCGACCAGATCAGTACATACATCAGCGTGGTGAAGGGCAGGAGGAGCACGCCGAGCAGCGGCCAGAGCCAGCTGCCGCCAAAGGCGGCGCTGAACATGGTCGGCCGGGCCAGCCAGATGAGCAGGACGGCGACGCGGGGAAACATAGCGGCGAACATGGCGAAGAGACAGCCCATGGGAACCTCCTTCTACACCTCGGCCTTCTCCGGCTGAGCGGGCGGCGTCGCCTCGGGCTGCGCCCCGGCCTCCTCGACGGGCTTGCCCTCGGCCGCGACGACGACAGCTCCGCTCTCGTCGGCCTGGAGCGCCACCACGGCGAAGCCCTCCTCGGTGGCGATATAGCGCCCCCCCACCACCTCGTCCTCGCCCACGATAAACATGCTGCCCTCGACCTCTTTGTCGTTACCCGCCTTCCGTGACAGGACGTAGCCCTGCTGGGTCGCCAGGGCGCTGTAGGCCACGTCGGGCCCGGCCTCGAGCTGCCGGGCAATGTCGTCCTGAAGCGAGGCCACCATCACGTCGCCGGCGGCTCTGGCCATCGCCTGCTGCACCTGCTCGACCCAGCGGTGCTCGACCACGGCGATGATGGCCGACGAGCCAGGCTTGAGGCCCTCCCCAATCTGTTTCAACTTCGCGTCGGGGAAGCCGGCGTCACGGAGCTTGGCCGACAGGCCGCCAATGAGCGCGCCGACTGCCGCGGGGACGACCAGGGCCGGCCCGGCGATCAGCCCGACTACCGCGCCAGCGGCCCCGCCAAGCACCGAGCCCTTGCGGCCGCTCATGTCGCCCGTCTCCCTGATCCGCAGCTTGCCGCCCTGGTCCTTGACCAGCACGGCCGCGTTCTTGATCCCGATCACGCCCTCGCGCCTGGCCTGCTTGAGGGCCTTCAGGGCCTCATCGGCGGTGCGCTCGTCGCGGAACGCCGCCACGATAAGCTCAACCGGTACGTTGCTCATAGTGTACTCCTTACAATACCGACGCCCGGCGGCGCGACGCTGAGCCACCGGGCCTGCCGCTCGTGGGAGACGAGGGCCCGCTACTCTTCCTCGCCGAACTCGGCGCGCAGCTGCTCCTCCTGATCCTTCGACAGGTTAGTGGCGATGATCTCGAAGGCCGGCAGGCCCTTCATCGCCTCGACCACCCGGTCCGTGACCGCGTTCTGGCTCATTAGGAACAGCGCCGAGGTGCCCGGGGTGACCTTCTCGCGCACCGACTTGATGAAGTTGTCGTCGATGCCGTAGTCGGTGAACTTGCCCATGAGCGCGCCCATACCGGCGCCGATCGCCATGCCCAGGAAGGGGATGAAGAACAGCAGGCCGAAGAGCATGCCCCAGAAGGCCCCGCCGAGGGCCCCCGCCCCGGCCGTCGACTGCATCTGGCGGGTCTTCGGCTTCTTCTTGTCGGCGGGCCAGCTCACGACCGCCGCGTCGAGCACCTGGATGAACTGCTGCTTCTGCAGGCTCTCCAGCAGGGTCAGGGCCTGGTCCGCTCCGTCGACCGTGTTGAACTTCAGTGCGCTCAGCGTAGCCATAGGATCTCCTTCATATACCTATCTGAACATGGGCCAGCCCGCCGCTCGGGCGGCCAGGGCAGATCACCTGAAGAGTCGCAGCTGTATCGCCGCCAATCCAGCTGTTCCCGGATGAGCTAGACGGTTGTCCGCGTGGAGTAGCCGGGGATGCGGTCGCGGCCGCCGTAGAACGTGCCGACGTAGTGGGAGATATCCAGCACCACGGCGATGATCAGCCAGAACCAGTCCCACCCGACCAGCCCCGCCGACGACCAGAGCAGGACATACATCAGGGTTGAGAAGGGGAGGAAGATGATGCCAATCACGGGCAGGAGCCAGCTGCCGCCGAAGGCGGCGTTGAAGTAGCTCGGGCGAGCCAGCCAGATGAACAGCGTCGCGAGGCGGGGAAACGCGCCGGCGAAGATGGCAAAGAGGCAGCCCATAGTATCCTCCTGGATCACGAGCCCGACGGCAGGGCGCTCGACGAGCGCAGCACAGCTGCACGCTCATTACAGCGAAAAAGGGCTTGCCCAGCATCGCGCACCAAGAGCGTTTCCCCCTGGTCCCTTGGGGTGGCGATTACCCATCCGCCCCGATAATAAGGACGCCTGTCCGCGAGGATGAGTGGGGGCTCACCGTCCGTGGTCAGCCGGAGCGTGATCAATGCGGCGGGCGAGGGTGGCTCGATGGGCTTCGGCGGCCCGCGGGTCTTGACGGCCGAGGAGGCGCTCCTGGCCGATCTGAACAGCGCCCTGACTCCCCCTGCGATCGCTTCGAAGACTATACCCTCGCGCTGAGGCGACAAGCGATTCTAGCCGACCCGCTGCTGGGCCTGAACCAGTCGATCCGCACGATCCTTGCGGCACTTGCGGTGCAGATCCGCTACCTCAACACCACCCTCCTGGTCACGATCGACCGACTGGAGCTCCTCGTTGGCGGTCTCCATCTCCTCGCGCGTAGTCCGGAGATACTCCTCCTTGGCGCGCAGCTCCTCCTCGAGCGCGGCGATGCGCTGGTCCGCCTCCGGGGCCGAAGTGTCTGGGGCATCGGCGGTGAGGGGGGCAGGGCTGGAAGGTGCTCCCGGCACGGCCTCCTCCAGGAT
>JAAXUL010001091.1 GCA_013336035.1 Chloroflexales bacterium | reverse complement strand
GGCGGCGGTACTCTACGAGCCGGCCTTCGCGATTATCGCCGTCTGGTTCCGCCGGCTGCGCGGCCGTGCGCTCACCGTGCTGACCTTCTTCGGGGCTTTCGCCAGCTTCATCTTCATTCCCCTGAGCGCGTGGCTGGAGCACATGCTGAGTTGGCGGGGTGCCTTGTTCGCGCTAGCTGCCATCCTTGGGACGATTACCATCCCCATCCACGCCCTGATGCTGCGACGTAGCCCCGAGGCCATCGGCCTGCTCCCCGACGGTGAGGCGACTGCACCCGACCTGTCGACGCATGCCCGCCACCACGAGCGTAGTATCACCACGGGCGTGGCACTCCGCGAGACGCGCTTCTGGCTGCTGACCTTCGCCTTCGCCGTGAGTACCTTCGCCGGCGTCACGATGACCGTTCACGTCATCCCCTATCTGACTGGCCATGGACACAGCGCCGGCTTTGCGGCCACGGTCGCTGGGCTGTTCGGGCTAATGTCGCTCGTTGGGCGTATGACGCTTGGCCCGCTGGCAGATCGCGTCCCGCGGCGCTGGGTGACGGCGGGGCTGATCGGGATGCAGCTTATCGGCCTGGCCGTGCTCGTCGTCGCCGGCCAGACCGTGGCGGGAGCGCTGCTCTACGTTGCCCTCTTCGGGGCGGGCTCGGGCACCCTGACGATCATGCGGGCCGCACTGCTGGCTGAGCACTACGGCCCCGCGAACTACGGCACGATCAACGGCGCACAGAACCTCGCCCTGACGGGAGCCCGCACCATCGCCCCTGTGGGTGCGGGGCTGCTGGTCGCGGCCCTCGGCGGGTACAACCTGCTCTTGTGGGGGCTGGTGGGGCTCCTGGCCCTGGGCGCCGGGGCGGTCCTCGTGACCACCGATGCCGTGAGCGTGCCGGTCGGAGCGTCTGCGGACTGATCCGCCGAGACGAACCCCGCCGTCGCCAACCTTCTCGCCCGCGTCTACGTCGAAGGGAGTCACGTCAAGCACACACTGGAGACCTTCGCCGCCGATTGGTGCACGTGAGTATCGTCCGCTACCGGGCCTGGTGACGCACCACCCTGTTCATACCTCCTGGCGCTTCTTCAAGCGAGCCTCGTCCATAGAGAGGCGGCTGCTCCAAAGCGTACCCGAATCAGGCCGGCGCGATTGTGGCGTTGCGCAAGCCGAGGAACACGACGAGCCCCAGGACGAGACCGTAGATCAGGTGCAGCACCGCCGAGAGGCCGAACCATTGGGCCATCTCCCCTGCCGTCATCTGCAGAATCAGGGCAGCGGCAGTGAGCAACGGCTGACTCACAAGCTCGACGTAGAGTATGCTCATGGCCATCGTCTTCAGCGCTGAGCTTGACCGCAGCGCCGGGACTTGCACGGCGACTATGCCAAAGAGACCGCCGAGTCCCAGGCCGATGAGGTAGTGGAGCAACGCCCCCAGCGCTGCTCCACCAGTCAGGGTGAGCCCACGAGTGGCCGCGAACCCGGCCGCGGCGTCGCCGATGATGGTGAAAGCGAGGCTGGCGGGTGCGCCCATCATCACGAAAAGCCCGGCGCCGAACAGATCCATTACGACCGTCCCGGCCAGGCCGCCAATGAGCCCCACCAGGGCGCCCACCGAGCGCGTGGCGTGGGCCGGCACCATCGCGTGCGCCCTATGCGGAAGAAGGGATCGCATGACGACTCTCCTCCACCCGGCCACGGCCCAGCGCCGATCTGGCGGCCGCGCTATCGCCGCGCCTTAAGCATACGACGGGATCGCGTCACATGTCGAACTGCGTGAGCGCGCACGTCACAGCAGCTACCGCTCAAGCAGTGGGTCGAGCCAGGGCCGTAGGATCATGCCTGCCCCAAAGATGATCAGTAGGATGGCGACGAACGGCAACTCCAGCCCGAAGAACTCCCCGATCCCGAAGACGATGGCGAGGAGCCCCAGGAGCAGGCTCGTGCCGCTCAGCCTGATAGCGTTGAGATAGCGCGCCAGGTTGACGCCGAGCAGGATCAAACCCGCCGCGATGAGCCAGGTGCCTTCGGGCACAACGCCCTGTGGGGCCAGCCAGAGTATGCCGATGATGATCAGGAACAGGCCCCACCCGACTGCCTCGAGGCGCCGGTTCAGCGCCTCCTTCGCTTCTGCGTGAAGTGATGTCGTTCCCATCGACGAACTCCTTCCTCGACGAGGCGCTCCCTCTACGCGCTTTGTGGAGAGGGATGCGGTGCCGTGGGGACAGGGCTGCCAGATGGGGAGGAAGTACAAACGGCCGATGGGAGCAGCGTCCCCTCAGCACCCTGAGTATACGACACTGGCGCGGCGGGCGGCGAAAGGAAGGAGCTACGTGGCAGGAGCCTTTCTTCACCCGCACCGACCGTTTCGAGCAGCAGGCATAGCGCTCATACCAGGCGACCGTGTGAGCTACAGTATCCCCCAAGAGTGAAAGAAAGGAGCTGTCTATTACGCGTCACTCCAAGGTCCATCAATATTAGGTGAGCCTCAGTATTTTCCGCTCCCTTCGCAGGTAGCAAGGGGGTGCTATACTCGGCCTAACCGCTGATGAGGCGGTCGGTCGCTCTCCTGGTCGGCGCCTCCGTGAGCCGGCCATCCTCCCTCGCTCAGCAGGGCACCGGGAGGCCCGCCGCCCCTGATGGGCTGCCCCGCTCAGGCCGCGACCCTGGACCTCTCACAACCTGGAGCCACTGAGCGCCCATAGGCGCTCCCACGACGCCCTGGCGGGCTTCTACCCCCGCCCACCTCGCACTGTCTCTAAGTTCATACCCCGCGCCCTCGTGAGGCTACTACCGCACCCCTCTCAATCGAGGGGTGTGCTGATTCTCCCGCCCGCCGCCGCAGGATAGGCACTTCACCAGGTGCCCTCCCCCCGCTGGCCACCGGGCAGTTTTCTTATTTCCCCCACCGCACGCCGCCGGATCTCTCGGCGCTCAACGCTCAGAAAGGAGGCGCCACATTGGGCGCCAGAAAGAGTATTCCGGTCGCCCCGTCAGTGGGCGG
>JAAXUL010001090.1 GCA_013336035.1 Chloroflexales bacterium | reverse complement strand
GCGCGGCTCAGTGAGCCCGTCCCTCCGCCAGCGGCTGATGTTGATGGTCACCTCGGTCAACCGCTGTCCCTACTGCGCCTCGTTCCACAGCTACGTCTCGCGCCTGAGCGGGATCACGGGCGAGGAGATCGCCCTGCTGCTCGACGGCTCGGCCCAGCGCGTGCCTGAGGACGATGCCCCGGCGCTGCTCTACGCCCGCCTCTGGGCCGAGGCCGCCGGCGAGCCATCGGCCGCGCTGCGGGCGCAGCTGGTGGAACGCTACGGCGAGGCGCAGGCCGCCGCCATCGAGCGCGTGCTGAGCACGATCTGGGTCGGCAACCTGCTCGGCAACACCTGGGACGCCATCCTCTTCCGGCTCTCCGACGGCCGCCTGGGGGACGATCGCAGCTGATGATCCTTGGCTCCCGTCGGGAGCACCGGGCAAGGAGGAAGCGTGCTCGAGCACTTCGATCTGCTGGCACCGCTCTACGATTGGGTGATCGGGCCACCGAACCCCGCGCGTCTGCAAACACTCCTCGACCTGCCCACGCCAGGCCGGCTGCTTGACGCCGGCGGCGGCACCGGACGGGTGACAGCGCAACTCCGCGGCCTGGCGGGCGCGGTGGTCCTGCTCGACCAGTCACTCCCGATGATGCGCCAGGCCCAGGCCAAAGGGCTCCTACCGCTCCGCGGCGACGTGGCGCGCCTGCCCTTCCCCGACGCGAGCTTCGAGCGGGTGGCCGAAAGGCGGCACCCGGCGTTGGAGCCAGCGGCTGAAGTCGTGGACCCACTCCTGGATGCTGCCGAAGGGGCAGAGCCAGCCGCAGAAGGCGCCTCGCGCCACGACCGCGGTGACAGCGACGGCGAGGAGCAGCGCCAGGTTCGAGAGGTGCGTGTGGCTGATCGTGCGGCCACCGCTGCTGAGGTACGTGTAAAGGGTCTCGAGGCCACCAAAGGGGCAGAAGGCTTCGGGCGAGGCGGTGGTGTCGCCATAGACGATGTGCTGCCAGGCGACCAAGCCGATGAAGCCGACGACGCCGAGTTGGGTGAGCCGGCGCAGGGCCTGGGTGCGATCGAGCCGACGGGCCTTGCCTCTGCGTGGCGTAAGCGGGATACTCGTGGGTTGCATTGCGGTCTCCTCACCCTGTGCGTGCTCTGCCCTCAGCCTACTGCCCAAAGATGGACATCTGATGGACAGCACGTGGAGGACCACGGGCAATTCGGGCGCACAGAGAACCCCCACCGACATACCCGCATCGGTGGGGGTTGAAGCTAGGCAGACCGTCGCTATGGCTACGGGCGATTGCCTCTACCGCCATTCCCGCGGCCTCCGCCACTGCCGCCCCCACTGCCATTGCCGCTCTTGCCATTCCCGGCCCCGCCGATGATCGTCTGGTAGGCCTTCGCATCAAGGTACTGGGGCTGGTAGGGTGTACCAGTCTGGGCCTCCCACTGGCTGGAGAAGGCGCGCAAGTGGTTGTACGAACCCTCCATCAGCTGGGTGTAGACGCGGGCGATGTCGGCCGGCGTAGATGGTGGCTGCCAGGCGTTGGGCCAGTTGCTCAAGGTAGCGGCGGCTTTCGGTCAGAAGGACGTCCTGCACTTGGGCCGTCTCGTCCGCCGAATTGTCGTCGGGCTCACCCGCGGCTGCGAACAGTGCCTTATCGTCCAGTACGAGCTGGCGCACCAGCCCCGGCGCGACCACGTGCAGCAGCCGCACGGTGACAGGGATACACGAGGCCAGGCCCTGGACAACGGGCACAACCTGCTCAGCCAGAGCCGAGCCGTCAAGTGGGAGCAGCAACTGGAGCGAGGAAGAGGCATAGGTTTTCATAGCGACCTCCCTGCTGATAAGTAGTTCCTCGTTGCGCCAGCCCTTGCTACCTGCAATCAGTGCTCGGCCAGCACACTGGTTGGCCCGCGGAGCCGTCGCAGATAGAACCGGTGCCCGGCATACGTTATCTCGACCAGCTGGCCCTCTGCGATCAGCGCATGCACCAGCGACCAGTCGCCACCCGCGCGCGCAAGGAGCGCTTCCACAGCCTCCTCGCGCATCGGGTGGACGGCCGTGATGCTCAGCAAGTCCCGCACGACATCACTGCTCCACACGAACGCGTCCCCCTCATAGCCGATCAGATACTCCACGTGGGCCACGCGGTCATGAAAAATCTGGTAGGCCCGCGCTACGCTCGCCTCGGCAGGTATCCGAACCCACGGCTCGGCTGGTGGGCGGGTGGGTACGGCCAGATACGCGGTGGCCGGTCGGAGCCGGGCCACAAACTCGGCGACCGCGGCAACCGATTCCTCGGTGTCATTGAGCCCATCGACAAGCATCGTCTCCGTTGCCAGCTCGCCCTTGAAGGCCGCCGCAAACGCCAGGGCCCCCTCGAGCACTGCCTCCAGCCGCACCGTGCCCTGCGGGTGGTCGATGCGACGCCAGACATCCTCCTGCACCGCATCCAGCTTAAGTGAGACCCAGTCCGCCTGTCCCAGCTCGTCGCGCACATCGCGATGCCAGATCAGAGATGCATTCGTGATCACCGCGATCGGGTAGCCGAGGGGCCGCAGCAGCGCGATCGTGCGGCCGAGGTTGCGGTCGAGGGTGGGCTCCCCATCAGGCACGAAGGTCAGGTAATCGATCGCCTGGCCCGCCAGGCTCACGCGGCTGATGTGCTTCCGGACCTCCGCCACCAGAGCCTCAGGTTCATAGAATACCTGGCGCTCGGTCTGCATCCTGAGGGTGCGGCCGAGCTGGCAGTACACGTAGGAGTAAGAGCAGACCTTAGCTCGACTTTGTCGTGCGCCCTTTAACGGTATGAACGATTGCTCTGAAGGAGCCGTCCTTGGACACTGGGACGAGGGCTACGCAGCGGGCGTGTATGTGTGGCACGCATGGGTCCGAAGCCTGCGGACAAAAGTTCGGCACCTGCCAACCACAGCGCAGATGACCGACCAGCCCTGTGACCTATGCTGACGCGAGAAACCTGCGTGTGAGGCGTCGTTACGAGCAACAGGTGTA
>JAAXUL010000324.1 GCA_013336035.1 Chloroflexales bacterium | reverse complement strand
CGCGCGCCGGCCTCGAGCAGGCCATCGAGCCAGCGGTGGGCGAAGGTCATGCCGGCGTAGGCGACGATGGGGGCGCCGGCCGGCAGGCCTAAGTTCGCGCGGGCCGCCCCCTGGTCGGCGGGGGCGAACAGCCGCTCGTCGTAGGCGTCGGGGATGACGAAGACCTCGGCCGGGTCGCGCCAGCCGATGCCGGCCAGCAGGCGCCGGAAGTCGTCGGTGAGCGAGGCCACCGCCGCCGATCGGGTGAGGGCCGCGCGGTCGATCAGGTGCAGCAGGCCGACGGCCCACGGCTCCTTCGCGCGCGATGGGTTGCGCGACTCGAGATCGTGGGCCTCGTAGATCACGGGGATGCCCAGCAGCGGCCCAAGCAGGCCCGCCCACCATGCCGCGCAGATCACCTGGCGCACGTAGACCGCCTCGACCTCGCGGCGGCGCGGCGCGATCACGGCCGCTGTCATAAACGCGAAGGCGCTGTGCTCGAGGTAGTAGAGCAGGGTGGACTTGTGGAGCCGCGAGAGCTTGCCGATGGCGGGGCGGGGCAGGTGGAGCGCGCCCAGCTCGGCGAAGCGGCTCGGCTCGCGCCCCCAGCGCGGGATGATGGCCAGGGTGTCCGGCCGGCGCGCGCGCAGCTCGCGCAGGGTCGTGTAGGTCTGGATGGCGTTGGCCGAGCCGAGGGTGAGGCTGGTGGGGTAGGCGATGTAGACGATCATGGCGGGGCCAGTGTAGCGCAACTGCCTCGAATGCGCAATTCCGCCGCTCCCATAGGCTGCCGCGTGGCGGCCCGGCGCTCTGTCGTATAATCAGCCGGGGCCTGTTCTCTCATGCAGTGACCGGAGGATGTGTTATGTCGAACGATCCCAGAGCGCACAGCCGTGTGATCATGGACGGCAAGTCGCGGGCAGCGGCCCGCTCGTACTTTAAGGCGATCGGCTTTTCGGACGCCGACCTGGGGCGGCCGATCATCGGCATCGCCAATACCTGGATCGAGACGATGCCGTGCAACTACCACCTGCGCGATCTGGCCGTCTCGGTGAAGGAGGGCGTGCGGGCCGCTGGCGGCACCCCGATGGAGTTCAACACCATCGCTGTCTCGGACGGCATCACTATGGGCACCGAGGGCATGAAGACCAGCCTGATCAGCCGCGATGTTATCGCCGACTCGATCGAGCTGATGGGCCGGGCCTATATGTTCGACGCGATCGTGGCCCTGGTCTCATGCGACAAGACCATCCCCGGCGCCGCGATGGGTCTGGCCCGCCTGAACCTGCCCGGCATCATCCTCTACGGCGGCTCGATCATGCCCGGCGTCTACCAGGGCAAAGAGATCACCGTCCAGCACGTCTTCGAGGCGGTCGGCGCGAACGCCGCCGGCCGGATCAGCGACGAGGAGCTGAAGGAGATCGAGGACGTGGCCTGCCCCGGCCCCGGCGCCTGCGGCGGCCAGTACACCGCCAACACCATGGCCACCCTGATGGAGCTGATCGGCCTCTCGCCCATGGGCTCGGCCTCGGTCCCCGCGGTCGACCCGCGCAAGCTCGACGAGTGCGTCCGCGCCGGCAAGCTGGTGATGGACCTGCTGCGCTCGGGCGTGAAGCCCCGCGACCTGCTGACCCGCACCGCCTTCGAGAACGGCATCGCCAGCGTCGCGGCCACGGGCGGCTCGACCAACGCGGTGCTGCATATGCTGGCCCTGGCCCACGAGATCGGCCTCGCGCTGGACATTGACGACTTCGACCGGATCAGCGCCCGCACGCCGCTCTATGTGGACCTGATGCCCGGTGGGCGCTTCACGGCGGTGGACGTGGATCGGGCCGGCGGCATCCAGCTGATCGCGCAGCGGCTGATCGAGGCCGGCCACATCGACGGCAGCGCCCCGACGGTCACCGGCCGCACCCTGGCCGAAGAGTCGGCTAGCGCGGTCGAGACGCCCGGCCAGGAGGTTATCCGCCCGATCGGGCAGCCGCTCAAGCCCACCGGCGGCCTGGTCATCCTCAAGGGCAGCCTGTCCCCCGATGGCTGCGTCGTGAAGGTGGCGGGCCACGAGCGGACCTTCCACAAGGGCCCCGCGCGCGTCTTCGACTCCGAGGAGGCCGCGATGACGGCGGTGCTGACGCGGCAGATCCAGCCCGGCGATGTGGTGGTGATCCGCTATGAGGGACCGCGCGGCGGCCCCGGCATGCGCGAGATGCTCGGCGTGACGGCGGCGATCGTCGGTCAGGGCCTCGGCGAGACGGTGGCCCTGATCACTGACGGGCGCTTCAGCGGCGCCACCCGCGGCCTAATGGTCGGCCACGTCGCCCCCGAGGCCGCCCGCGGCGGCCCGATCGCCGCCCTGCGCGACGGCGATGAGGTCACGATCGATATCGATGGCCGCCGCCTCGACCTGGGCCTGACCCAGGCGGAGCTGGCCGCGCGTATGACCGACTGGCAGCCGCCGGCGCCGCGCTACACCTGGGGCGCCATGGCTCGCTACGCCGCCTGTGTCTCGTCGGCGGCCCAGGGCGCCGTGCTCGAGACGCCAAAGATCTAGAGCGCCGGTAGAGGACCCCCGGCGAGCCGGGCGTGCGGGCCGACGTCTAGTCAGACACCGTGAAGCTGATAGGCGCAGCTGTGAGGGGCATGGGAGGGCAAGCCCTCCTCGCTCAAGCCTCCCTCACAACAGGCTTGTCAGGCCACTAGAACCCGCGCGCCGCGCAGGCGGCGACGACATGCTCGGTGGCCTTCCCCTTGCTGAAGGCCACCGCCGCCTGTGCGCTGTAGCCCTCGACGAGCACCTGGTGTACGCCGAGCCGCCGGTGGCGTTTTACCCCGGGGCGCGAGCGGTGGCGTCGCTCGATGGCCACCATCTCGGCGTAGAGCAGCGCCAGCGCCACCTCGACCTCAAAGCTGTGCTCGCCGTACACGCGCGCGATGGCGTGGATGAGGTCGAACACGTAGGGCTGTGGCTCGTGGGTGGCCCGGTTGTAGATCACAATGAAGTCGTTGTAGAGTCCCTGCGGGCTGGACGCATGGGCGAGCCGCTCGAGCCGCACGAGGCTCTCGGCCTCGTGCGCGGGCACCTTCGCCTGATTGGGACGCGCCAGGTAGACCGAGCACCGGTCGAGGTGGCCTTTGCCGAATTCGATTCGACTGCCGTCACGGAAGAGGCGCAAGATAGTCATCAATCTGATCCTGTCACGATGTTGCTCCTGGCCTTGGATTATAGGGAGCGCATGTTACTTGGCTATTACTACCGGTAGTATGGCCGGTAGAGAGTTTCCTCTATGCGTGACAGACTGCTCGATGCTCTTATCGCCATACCCGACGTAGAGATGGCGAAGCCCTCAGCTGATCGGTCCAGCCCTTATAGAATGCTAACCCATTCTAAACATGATCTGCACATTATGGCGCTATCCTGGGCTGTGGCCACCATACAGCTGGTTTCGGTGGCTGCCTCCCAGACGCCCACGAAAGGACTGACTCTAAATGATGAGATCACTGCGCGCTCTTCAGGTGAGCGCCCTCGCCGGGCTGACCGCTATCGCCCTGACGGCATGCGCCTCGACGCCGGCCGCCCAGCCCACAGCGGCGGCACAGCCAACTGGCGCGCCCGCCTACGCCCCGCCGGCCACGGCCGCCCCGGCCGCCGGCGCGCCCGCCTACGCCCCGCCGGCCCCGGCCGCCCCGGCCGCCGCCGCGCCCGCCTACGCCCCGCCGGCCACGGCCGCCCCGGCGGCTGATGCGCCCGCCTACGCCCCGCCGGCCACGGCCGCCCCGGCCGCCGCCGCGCCTGCGAAGCTCAACCTGAACGAGGTGAGCGGAGAGCAGCTGCTCGCCACGATCCCCGGCTTCAGCAGCCGCATGGTGCGCGAGTTCCTCGAGTACCGCCCCTATATCAGCATCCAGCAGTTCCGCCAGGAGCTTGGCAAGTACGTGAGCGCCGAGCAGGTGGCCCAGTACGAGCAGTACGTGTATGTCCCGATCAGCGTAGACGAGTCGGACGCCGCCACGCTCCAGCAGCTGCCGGGCCTCGACGAGGCCGCGGCGAACGAGCTGATCGCCGGCCGGCCTTATGGCTCGAACGCGGCCTTCCTCAGCAAGCTCGCGACCTACGTCTCGGCGGCCGACCTGGCCGCGGCCGAGCAGTACCTGGCGGCGAACTAGCCTATGGGGCCGGGCGCCAGATCGCGCCTGGCCCTGGAAGATCTTGCTGATGGACAGCGAGACCGTCAACAGGCGGCTCCGCCGCTTTCTGCTCGCCCTGGCCGGGGCTATATGCGCCGGCACGATCATCGAGCTGTGGCTCACCGAGCATACCGAGAGCCCCATCCAGCTGCTGCCGTTCGGCCTGTGCGCGTTGGGCCTTGTCGTCGTCGCTATGGCGCTGCTGCGCCCGGCGCGCGGGGCGCTCATAGCCCTGCGGGGAGTGATGGGGCTGCTGGCCCTCGGGAGCCTGCTTGGCGTGTATCAGCATATCGCGCACAACCTGGCCTTCGAGCTAGAGATCAGGCCTGGCGCCGCGGCGGCCGATGTCTGGTTCGAGGCGCTGCGAGGGGCCAGCCCGCTGCTGGCGCCGGGCATCCTGGCCCTGGCCGCGCTCATCGCCATCGCGGCGACCTACGCGCACCCCGCGCTGATCGAGGGCGCCGGCGGCTGAACTAAGAACCAGCCTACGGGAGTTACAATGCATGTGTGTTGGCTGAAACGACGCCATGCAGTCACCCAAAGCTAGGCTTGTGATGAACCGGCTCTTTGCAGCTATCTCGCGCCTCTTCGACAGGATGGATGCGGCCTGGGAGAGTCAGCGCGCCCGCCATATTGTCGCGGACACGTTGATTGTCAGCTTTGTGGGCGCGCTAGTGATGATCGAGGCGCAGCGGCGCTCGCTCCTGCCGCCGGCGCTGGCGACCATCCTACCTACCAACCACTTCTACGCGGTAGACTTCACGCTCCAGCTTGTCCAGATCATCGGTCTGGTCGGGATCATCTTTGGCCTGGCCCGCTCGGTGGCCAACACTGTCGGGAAGCAGCTCGAGATCCTGTCGCTGATCCTGCTGCGGGGGGCGTTTCGCGAGCTCACCGCCTTTGATGAGCCGATGACCTGGGCCAAGGCCAGGCCCGCCATCTTGCCGATCATGGCGCTGGCAACCGGCGCCCTGGTGATGTTCGTCATCCTGCGTTTCTACTACCGCGCCCAGCGCCATCAGGCGATCGCCGACGATTTCCAGAACCTGGCGGGCTTCGTCGCCACGAAGAAAGTTGTCGCCCTGGGGCTGCTGCTGGCGTTTATCAGCATCGGCATCTATACGCTTCAGCAGTACCTGGTTGCCGGGCGCACGATCTCGTTTTTTGGCGACTGCTACACGGTGCTCATCTTCTCAGATGTGCTGCTGGTGTTTGTCTCGATGCACTATAGCTCGACCTACCATGTGGTCTTTCGCAATACCGGATTCGCCATCGCGACGGTCCTGATCCGCGTGGCGGTGATCGCGCCAGCGCCGTTTAACGCGCTGGTCGGCATCGGGAGCACGCTCTTCGCGTTGGGCCTCACGGTCGCCTACAACACCTTCGCCTCGGCGCCGCCGGTGGCCGCCGTCGCGCCTGTGCCCGCGGCCCTGGCCGCCATGCCCCACCCGGCCGCGCCAGCGCCGACCCTCAATGGCGTGAGAGAGCATGACCGGGAGCATAGTGAGGTCGTAGGCTCAAGGCGGTGAGTCTGGCCCCCTCCGTATGTGGCGTGGCCTACGCCTGCTGCCCGCGCAGGAGGGCGGTCAGGGCGGACGAGAGCTCCTGGGCGAAGTCGATCTGAAAGACGGCTAGCTCCGGGTTCGCGGCTATCACATCCCGGACGACCGGCGAAGGGTCGGCGAGGCTCTGGATGCCGAGGATAAGGGCATAGGCGTGGAGCAGGACGCGCGGCCCATCGCCCGGGGTGAGGGCCGGCAGAGCTTGCTCGAGCAGGGCGCCGCTCTGGACGAGACGGTCGCGCAGCAGGGTCTTCAGGCGCATGATCGGATCGGCGCCGACATTGCGCTCGAGGACCGCGTGGGCGATTGCGAAGAGGCGCACCATAGCCGGCGCGGCGACCAGGGTCGCGGTGATTGTCGCGGCTATCTCGGGGATGCTGGCGCCGGGGGCGATCTGCCGCAGCGCGCCGTCGAGCGTGTCGAACCAGGCGTCGAACTGCTGCTCCTGCACGCTCAGGAAGAGCTCCTCCTTGGTGGCGAAGTAGAGGTAGACGGTGCCTTTGGCCAGGCCCGCCTGCTCGGCGACGTCGCCGACGTTGATCGCTTCGTAGGGGCGCTCGTGGAACAGGCGCCAGGCCACGGCCCGCAGGGCCGCGCGCCGTGCCTCTTTGTCGCTCTCGCGCACTGCTCGTCGCATCACCTTGCCTTATTAAATGACCCTTGGTCATTATAGGACGAGGGCTGAGAGGCGTCAAGTAGCGTCAGGGTTGCGCAGAGTTTTGCCAATGTTGTCGCTTCTCTCTTGCGCGATCAGCGCCGTGGTCGTACTATAAGGCCACCACAAGTGAAGGAGTTATTATGCAGACCATCCCCACGGAGCGATGGTTCAGCCTCTGCGCCGAGCTTAGCAGCCAGTTCCTGGGCTGCCTCTCCACGATCGAGACGGTGCGTGCTGAAGATGACCCCGAGCTGCTGATCGCCGAGCAGCCGTTTGGCGGCCTGCGCCTCGAGTCCGCCGGCGATACTGTGCGGATTACGGCCCTTGTCGGCAGCCAGACTATCTGCGTCGCTGAGCGCCCCGTGGAAATCACGCTCGCCGACCTGCCCGCAGGGGCTGGGCAGATCATCACCTTCCACGTCGGCGGCCTGCTTAGCACGCGCATTATCCTGGCCAGCGACGGCTACTCTAGCCTCAGCCGGGGCGTCGTGGGCTGCAAGCTTCCCTTGCGCGAGCGCGCCGTCAGCCTGAGCCTGCCGGGGTAGGCCCGCGCCGCAAAGCCTAGGTTTTGTAGAGCAGGTCGATGTAGCGCCGTAGCAGGTCGCCCACGAGGCCCTTGAGCGGCAGCGAGGCGGCCAGCCCGTAGACTGGCGCCATGCCGCCCTGCTCGCCCGGGCGAGCCCGCACCTCTGCCACGGCCTCGCGCAGGTCACTTAGAAAGCGCCCGGCCACGCCCGGCTGCGCGTGGCGCAGCGTCACCGCGAGGTGGATCGCCGGGGGCCGGTGCAGACCGTTCAGGCTCCACCCCCGTCTGCCCATCAGCTCGAGGACCTGGAAGATATTCAGCTGGGGCGAGGCGAAGGCGATCACCCATAGCGGGTCGCCCAGGACGCGCAGCCCGGGGATGGCCTCGATGCCGCGCCGGATCGCCGCCGCCGTTTCGAGGATGCGCCCAGTGGCCTCGAGGTAGCCGCGCTCGCCGGTGGCGACCATGGCCGCCCAGCAGGCCGCGCTGAGCCCGCCCGGCCGGCTGCCCGCCAGCGTGGGCGAGAAGTAGAGCCCGCCGGGCCAGTCGGTGGTGGTGTAGTACTGGTAGTGGCGCAGCTCGCGCCCCCGGTACAGCACCACCGAGGTGCCCTTGGCCGCGTAGCCGTACTTGTGGGTGTCGGCCGACAGCGAACTTACGCCGGGCACCCCAAAGTCGAAGCGCGGCACTGGGTAGCCGAGCCGCCGCGCCCAGGGCAGCACGAAGCCGCCCAGACAGGCGTCCACGTGCAGGCCGACCCGCCGCTCGCCGGCCAGCTCGGCCAGATCTTCGATCGGGTCAATCACGCCGTGGGGGAAGCTCGGCGCCGAGCCGACCAGGGCGATGGTATTGCGCGTGATCGCCCGCCTAGCCGCTGCTACGTCGGCCCTGAAGTCGGCGCCTACGGGCACCCGCACCAGCCTGACCCCGAAGTACTGGGCCGCCTTGTCGAAGGCGGCGTGGGCGCTGGTGGGCACCACCAGCTCGGGGCGCCTGACCCCGCGCCGCTCGCGGGCGTAGTCACGGTAGGCCTTCACCGCCAGCAGGATGCTCTCGGTGCCGCCCGAGGTCACCGTGCCGCAGACCTGGGCCTCCGGCGCGGCGCCGGCCTCGCCCCCGCCCAGCATAGCCGCGGTCATCGCCACGATCTCGGCCTCGTACTTCGTCGCGCTCGGCCAGAGGTCGACGTGCAGCGGGTTGCTCTGTGAGCTGATCGCGTAGGCCCGG
>JAAXUL010000323.1 GCA_013336035.1 Chloroflexales bacterium | reverse complement strand
GCCGAGCGCACCGCCGACCTGAGCCGGGCCAACGCCGAGCTGGCCCGTGCCGCCCGGCTCAAGGACGAGTTCCTGGCCACGATGAGCCACGAGCTGCGCACCCCGCTCACCGCCATCCTCGGCCGCGCCGAGGCGCTCCAGGAAGCCATCTATGGCCCGGTGACCCCGGAGCAGGTTACGGCGCTCCACAGTGTTGCTGAGAGCGGCCAGCACCTGCTCGAACTGATCAACGACATCCTCGACCTCTCGAAGATCGAGTCGGGCCGGATGACCCTGGAGCGCGCGACCCTCGACGTCGATCTGCTGGGCACGATGAGCATCCGCATGGTCGCCCAGATCGCCCAGGTCAAACGGATTGCGCTCAGCTCCCACTTCGATGGCCAGGTGCAACGGGTGGAGGCCGATGAGCGGCGCCTCAAGCAGATCCTGGTCAACCTGCTCTCCAATGCGGTGAAGTTTACGCCCGAGGGGGGAAAGGTGGGCCTGGAGGTGCAGGGCAACCCCGAGCAGCAGACCGTGAGCTTTACGGTCTGGGACACGGGCATCGGCATCGCCGCCGAGGACCTGCCCAGGCTGTTCCAGCCCTTCGTCCAGCTCGATAGCCGCCTGAGCCGCGAGTACACGGGCACGGGCCTGGGCCTCGCGCTGGTCGCGCGGCTCGCCCAGGCCCACCGCGGGAGCGTGGCGGTGGAGAGCACGCCGGGCCAGGGCAGCCGTTTCAGCGTGACCCTGCCCTGGAGCCCGACCGTTCCCCCGACCAGGCTGGTGGCGGCCACGGTTGCCATCGATACCACGCGCCCCGCCGTCCGCCAGGCCCTGGTGATTGAGGATTCGCCCACGGCGGCCGCGCAGATCACGCGCTACCTGCACGAGCTGGGCGCCCGGGTGGAGATCCACCCGCACGGGACCGGCACGGTCGCGCGGGCGATCGCGCTGCAGCCCGATGTGATCATCCTCGACATCCTGCTGCCCGACGACGACGGCTGGGCGGTGCTGCGCCAGCTCAAGGCCGAGCCGCGCACCCGCGACATCCCCGTGCTGGTGGTCTCGGTGGTGGACGCGCCCGAGCAGGCCCGCGCGCTGGGCGCCGCCGCCATGCTGGTCAAGCCGATTGACCGCCCCACGCTCGAGCAGGTGTTGCGCCAGGCGCTCGCCCGCCCCGAGGCGCCGCCGGTGCCCGCCGTCCTGGTCGTATCCTCCCACCTAGAGCGTCCGCGCATCCTGCTCGCCGACGACAACGAGGAGACCCTGGCGACCATGGGGGACTACCTGCGCGCGAAGGGCTATGACCTGCGGGTGGCGCGCACTGGCCGTGAGGCACTGGTGCAGGCCCAGGAGGAGCGGCCCGACGTGATCCTGATGGACATCCAGATGCCGGGGATGGACGGGCTGGAGGCCATCCGGCGCATCCGCGCCGAGCCCGCGCTGGCCCACGTCCCCATCCTGGCGGTGACCGCGCTGGCCATGCCCGGCGACCGCGAGCGCTGTCTGGCCGCGGGGGCAGATGCCTATCTGCCCAAGCCGATCAACCTGCGCACGCTGGTCGCCACGCTGGAGGCCCACCGCCAGCAGCGGGCGGGAGCGGCCGCTGACGATGTGGAGAACGAGTGACGCTATGGCTACGACGCACCTATCGTACGAGCAGCTGTGTGAGGAGAATCAGGCGTTGCGCGCCCGCCTGGCCGAGGCAGAGCATCTGCTCGCCGAGCGGACGGCGGCCGAGCGCCGCGCGCGCGCGATCCTGGACACGCTGGACACCGGCGTGCTGATCATCGATGCCGACGAGCGCTGTGCCTTCGCCAACGCGCGGGCCGCCGGCATCTTCCACCTGACCCCGGCCGAGCTGGTGGGGACAGCGCTCGTCGCGCTGCTCCCGCCCGCGGCGACCACGGCCTATCAGGCCCACACCCAGCGACTCCTGGCGGCGCCGGCCGCCGAGGAACAAGCGGCAACGCTCACCCTCCCGATCGGCACGCGCACGTTCGTTGTTGCCGATCAGGTCCTTCCCTCGACGCAGGGCGACGGTGCGGTGCGCCTGAGCAGCTGGCGTGATATCACCGAGCGCACCCGCGCGGAAGCTGCGCTGCGGGAAAGTGAGGCGCGCTATCGGGGCCTCTTTGATCACATGGCGGAAGGGTATGCGTACTGCCAGATGCTCTTTGAGCACGGGGTCGCGCAAGATTGGATCTACTGCGACGTCAATGCGGCCTTTGAGGCGCTGACGGGACTGCACGATGTGCGCGGCAAGCGGGTCAGCGAAGCTATTCCGGGCATTCGTGAGACCGATCCGGAGCTGTTTGCGATCTACGCCCGGGTCGCCCTCACCGGCACGCTCGAGAAATTCGAACTGTTCGTCGATGCACTCCAGCAATGGTTTTCGATCTCGGTCTATAGCCCGGCGCGGGGCTACTTTGTGGCTGTGTTTGACGTCATCACTGAGCGCAAGCGCACCGAGGCTGAGCTCCAGGTGGCGTTGACCAAGTATCGCACCCTGTTCGACGCCTTTCCCCTGGGGATTTCCGTCTCGGATGCGACGGGCACGATTGTCGAGACCAACGCCATGGCCGAGCGCCTGCTGGGCCTTGGGCGCGAGGAGCAGCGCCAGCGCGAGATCGACGGCGCCGAGTGGCAGATCGTGCGCCCCGATGGCACACCGATGCCGGCCGAGGAGTATGCTAGCGTGCGGGCGCTCAGCGAGCAGTGCTTGGTGGCGAATGTCGAGATGGGCGTGATGACGCCGCGAGGGGCGACGACGTGGATCAACGTGACCGCCGCGCCGCTGCCCCTGGACGACTATGGCGTGGTGATCGCCTACGGCGACATCACGGCGCGCCGTCTGGCCGAGGCCGCGCTGCGGGAGAGCCAGCAGAATCTCGAGGCGTTGATTGAGAATACCGATGGGAGCATCTGGTCGGTGGATGCGCAGTACCGGCTGATCGTGGGCAACCGCCTCTACCAGCACAATGTGCGTGCGGCCCTTGGGCGGCCGCTGACCGCGGGCGAAAGCGTGCTGGCGCCCGATCTGCCGCAGGCCGCGCTGGATGAGTGGCGCGCCTATTATGACCGCGCGCTGCACCGGGGCCCCTTCAGCGTGGAGGCCACCACCCGCTTTACGGCCGAGCCGCATACCGTGGAGTATCGCTTGAGCCCCATCACGACCGTGACCGGACAGCGGGTGGGGGTCACGGTCTATGGCCGCGATATCACGGAGCGCAAGCGGATCGAAGCGGCGCTGCGCCAGCTCAATGAGACGCTCGAGCAGCGTGTGGCGGCACGGACGGACGAGCTGTCCCGCGCAAACGTCGATCTAGCCCGGGCGGCGCGGCTGAAGGACGAGTTCCTCGCCACGATGAGCCACGAGCTGCGCACGCCGCTGAGCAGCATCCTCGGCCGCCTCGAGCTGCTCCAGGAAGAGCTTGACGGCCCGCTCACGCCCCGCCAGGTCGCCTCGCTGCAGCGGATCGAAACCAGCGGGCAGCAGCTCCTGGCCCTGATCAACGACATCCTCGACCTCTCCACGATTGAGGCCGGCAAGCTCACGCTCGCACGTGCCGCGGTGGATGTCGCGCTGGTGTGCCAGCGCAGTCGGCAGCAGGTGAGCGCGAGCGCGCTCAAGAAGCGGATGATGCTCAGCACGACGCTCGACCCACAGGTGGTGACCATTCAGGCCGACGCGCGGCGGCTGACCCAGATCCTGGTCAACCTGCTCGCCAACGCGGTCAAGTTCACGCCGGAGGGCGGGCAGATTGGCCTGGAGGTGCACGGCGACCCGGAGCAGCAGCGGGCCACCTTCACGGTCTGGGACAGCGGCATCGGCATCGCCGAGGCGGACCTCCCGCGCCTGTTTCAGCCCTTCGTGCAGCTCGACGGGGGCCTCAATCGGCTGTATGAGGGCACCGGGCTCGGCCTGGCGCTGGTGCGCCGGCTGACGGAGGCGCACCAGGGCAGCGTTACCGTCGAGAGCACGCCGGGCCAGGGCAGCCGTTTCAGCGTGAGCCTGCCCTGGGCTCCAGGCCACGCATAGCGTGCGGCGATCTTGCTCAGTGGTGCGCAGGGTTTGGGGATTGCTACGCCAGCACACGAGCGTCACCCACTCACCGCTCACCTGTCCGCTGAAGCCGCTGCGCGATCAAGGTCAGGAGTGTGCGCAGGCCGACGGGCTTTGAGAAGTATTCGTCCGCCCCGGCCTCCAGACAGCGTTCGCGGTCGCCCGGCATCGTCAACGCCGTCAGGGCGATGATCGGCGTGGCGCACATACCTGCCGCGCGCAAACGCTGGATGGCCTCTAGCCCATCCATGACTGGCATCTGGATGTCCATCAGGATCAGCGCCGGGCGCAGCTCCTCGGCCAGGGCCACCGCCTCCGCACCATTGCGGGCGACGACCACGCGATAGCCAGCGGCGGTGAGTGCATCGCTCAGCAGCTGGCTATTCTCCTGGTGGTCCTCGGCCAGCAAGATGAGAGGCTGCCCCGCTATCCCCTCAACGATGAGCGCTGCCAACGGTGCCAACGCCTCAGGTGACGTACGGGAAGGGCGGCTTTCACCGAGCGCCTGAATCCAGGGCAAGCGCACACTGAAGCGACTGCCCTGGCCCGTCGTGCTCTCCAGGGCCACACTACCCCCGTGCAGCTCGGCCAGGCGCCGCACCAGCGCCAGGCCCAGCCCGGTGCCCGTGTACTCCCGATTCAACGCGCTATCAAGTTGCACGAAGGGCTGGAACAGACGGCCTTGATCCTCGGGCGCGATCCCAATCCCCGTATCCCAGATGGTAAAGGTCGCTGTCTGCTGCGCCGGGTCGCCCTGCACCTCCAGGCCGACCTGACCACCCTCGGGCGTGAACTTGACCGCGTTGGTGAGCAGGTTGACCAGGATCTGTTTGAGCCGTCGCTCATCGGCCTGCACGGTCACCACCTGCGGGTCGAGGGTCGTGCTGAGCGCGATCCGCTTGCGCGTCGCACGCTCGACTACCAGCTGGCGACTCTGCTGGCAGACCAGGTCCACATCCACTCCCGTGAGCTGGAGCTCGACCTTACCGGCCTCGACCTTCGAGAGGTCCAGGATATCGTTGATCAGGCTCAACAGGTGCCGTCCGCTTGCGTCAATACTGGTGAGCGCTTGCGCTTGCTTCTCGGTCAGCGGCCCGTAGATCTGCTCGTACAACAGCTCGCTGCGTCCCAGGATCGCGTTGAGTGGGGTGCGCAGCTCATGGCTCATGTTCGCCAGGAACTCATCCTTCAGCCGCGCCGCACGCGCGAGCTCGGCATTCGCCAGACGTAAGGCAGCCGTGCGCTCGGCCACCCGCTGCGCGAGCAACTCCCGCTCGCCCTGGACCTGCGCCATCAACTGTGCCCGCTCAATCGCCGTCGCCGCCGTCACGGCCAGCGTCTCTGCCAGACGCACATCCGCGTCAGTGAGCGTATGGGGATGCTGACGATCGAGCGAGTAGATCCCCACCACGCGATCGCCGGCAATGAGCGGGACACCCAACCAGCAGCGGATAGGATCCGTTCCGAGCATCGGCGCCCACGCCGGCTCCTGGTGCGTGTCCGGAACCAGGACGCTGCGCTGCGTGGTAACGATCGCCTGGATCAGCGGCTGGTGCGTCGGATCGAAAACCAGCGCGGTGAGCCGGGCCGGATCAGTCCAGCGCTCGTACCCGCGCCAATGCCGCACCCGGAAGCCGGTCGCGCCATCGGGCAGCATGATATGGGCGCTATCGTAGGGGATCAGTTGCTGCAGCACATCGAGCAGTGTCTCGAGGATGGCGTCGAGGGTCAGCGGGCGAGCCAGGAGTTGCCCCCGTGGTGTGGAGCGTCTCGGCGACCCGACGCGCCTGCTGCTCGCGCACGAGCACCTGGGCGTGGTCGTTCAGCAGGGCCTGCAACTCCGTCGCCGTCTGCTGGAGGTCGTGCGCGACCCGCTTGCGCTCGGTGATATCCAGGGCCATCCCCAGGATACACCGCTCGCCATCCAGTTCCAACGCTTCGAGCGAGATGAGCACGTCGCGGAGCTTGCCACCCTTGGTGCGTAGCTGCACGTCCCGGTCCTGGATGGGGACGCCCGCGCGCAAGCCGGTGACAATCGCCGCGCCCTGGACGGGGTCAAGAAAGGCACCAAGCGCATCACCACGCTGGCCAAGCAGCTCATCGCGCGTAGAGCCGACCAGGCGGACGAAGCTGGCATTCGCATCGAGCACCACGCCATCGTGCAGGCGCACGATGGCCAGGGCGGCGGGGTTGGTGCGGAAGGCGGCGGCAAAGCGGGCCTCGGATTGGCGCAGGGACGCTTCGACCCGCATCCGGTCGGCGAGCTCACGTCGGTAATCGACCCGGAAGCGACTGAGCAGGATGACGAGAAGGATGGTGACGAACACAAAGATCGAGGCCATACTGACCGGGAACTCGGGCGACGGGGCGAACCCGACCCACGGTGAATGCTGGCTTTCGAGGATCGCAATCCCAATCACCATGCCACAGCTGACTCCCGCCACCACAACCAGCCCGCGCCAATCGAGGAGGAGTCCGGTAAAGACAAGGGGCAGCGCGAAGACCAGGGGCAACATGCCGCTGTGGCGGAGGCCATTCGCGAGCGTGGCGATGAGGATGGTGAGGAGCATGGCGACCGCGGCCAGCAGGGTCGCGGCGGCAAAGTGCCCGCGGCACAGGAGTGCGATGGCCACGGCTGGCGCCAGGAGGGAGATGGTGTCGACGGCGAGGGTGGGCATCGTGCCAATCGTGGCCTGATCCACCGCAAAGAAGAACAGCAGGCGCAGCAGCGACAGGGCGAACAGACAGACGAGCACCAGGAGGAGCAGTGGGGCCTGCCGTCGCGCCATGGGGTCGCGGATGGGTAGATGCGTGAGGCGATGAAACCAGCGAGCGTGCATACCAATGCGTCCTCTGGTGAGGGTAGAGGTCCCATATACAGGATCGTGGTAGGCACCCACTCAGATGGGAACTCACGTGAAGTGGTCAACGTACTGCGCTGATGGGGCTCTGGCCAGGAGAGGTGGGAAACGGCTACAGGCACTTCCTGGGCTATGGATGGACACCAGCCCGATGCTGACGGTGAGCTTTAGTATACGCCCCGATGCTACCAGGTCACCCCGGCCCCAGAGCGTGCGCCCAGAAATGCGCAGCCTGGTTTGGAGCCGCCGAAGCTGCAGGCGCAGCTGATCGCGAACGCGACGGCGAGTGAGGCCTGGCCGAACAATGCCACTCTGATACTTGATATCAGGTGAAAGGCTCTGTAATGCCGTGCTATGTTCGATCAGTGTGCTGTTCCCAAGGCACAGACTGTTGGATTCTGGCCTGTGGCTCACAAGGGATACAACTCGTCAATCTCGCGTTGTACGTCGGGGTCGACGGGCGCGACCCGCGAGCGCGGCCGGCCGCTCCCCCGCCGGTCAGCCTCGTCAGGCGGCGGTGGCTCGTCGCCGGCGGGTTGGGCGCGCAGCGAGCCGTCCGGCAGCAGGAAGTCGGGCAGCTCGGCCTCGGGGAGCGTGGCGGCGCGCAGCGGCGCCGGCGCCGGCCACCGGTAGGGCCCTGGCCGTCGCATCGAGTCCGGCACCTGCTCGAGGAAGCAACTCAAGAGCCCCAGCGGGTCGAGCGCCGCTGCCTCGACGAGCAGCACGCGGAAGCGCACGCGGTGGACACACCAGGGGTGCCGGCCACCCCGGCAGCTGCACCCCTCGGCGGTGACCACGTTCTCCAGCTCGGGCTCCGACTCGGACTGGAAGCGGGCCTCGACACCGTCGAAGGCCAGGAGCGGGGGCAAGTCGGGCTTACTGAGCAGGTTGTTGACGGCGCGCACGGCGGCCTCGTCGTCGCGGTGGATCTCCTTGATGAGCAGCGCGATTGCGGTCTGCACCGGCGTGAGCTTCACGCGCTCGCCGGGCGTGGTGGGCAGCGCCGGCGCCGGCGTGGTCGAGGTGAGGGCTGCGGTGGACATGGCGGCTCCAGAAATGAGCACAGCGCCCACGTGGGCGCTGGGGTGCGGGTGGGTTGTGGGATGGGTCAGAGGCCGGCGTGCTCGGTCTGGTACGACTTCGGGGCTAGCTGGCGGGCGGCGTCGCGGCTTTGCATCGTGGTGAGCTTCGCCCGGCTGAGCTTGCCTTTGAGATCTTCCAGGAGGCGGCGC
>JAAXUL010000322.1 GCA_013336035.1 Chloroflexales bacterium | reverse complement strand
GTTCACCGGCTCGAGCAGGCTGACCCGCTGGCGCTGCTCCATGCGCTGCATCACCACCTGGGTGATCGCGAAGGCCATCTTCGAGAGCGGCGCCAGCTCCTGGTTGCGGTGGATGCGCTCGAGCAGATCAACCTGGCCCAGGGTCGCGAGGCCGTGGCGCTCGAGCAGATCGATCAGCAATCCGGTCTCGACCCCGTAGCCGGTGAAGAAGGGCACCGCCTCGAGCGCGCTGCGGCGGCCGGCGTACTCGCCCGAGAGGGGCTGGAGCATGCCCGACAGCTCGGGGAAGAACAGGTTGAGCAGCGGGCGGGCGGTCAGCTCGGTCACCCGGCCGCCGCCGCTGGCCTGCACCTGCTCGCCGAACTGGATGGGGCGGCGGTAGAAGCCCTTCGCGTAGACCAGGCGCCGCTCGCGCAGCAGCGGCCCCACGATGCCGTAGATAAAGCGCGGGTGGAAGTTCTTGATGTCGGTGTCGCACCAGGCGATGATGTCGCCGGTCAGCGCGTAGAGGCTCTTCCACAGGGCCTCGCCCTTGCCGGCAAACGCCCCGTACTGGGGCAGGATCTCCTGGTGCAGGTAGACCGGCACGCCGTGGGCCGCGGCGATCTCGCGGGTGCGGTCGTCGGAGCCGCTATCGACGAGGATGACCTCATCGAGCAGGGGCACCCTGTGCACCAGATGCTCCTGCACCTGCCCGAGGATCTCGCCGATCGTCGCCTCCTCGTTGAGCGTCGGCAGGGCGAGGCTGATCGTGACGCGCTGCTGCTGCTTCAGAGCGAGCAGGCGCTGCAGGTCATCGTACTCGGTCGAGCTGAAGGTGTTCTCGGCGAACCAGCGGTCCACCGTGGCCGAGAGGTCGAGGTGCTGCTGCCAGATCTGCTGGGCGTGCTCCTCGGCCTGGGCCATGCGGTGGCGGATGAGCACGACGGTGGTGTCGGCCTGGCGCAGGATACGGTCGGCCAGGGGGCCGATCGGGGCCTCGGGGTCGCCCCGCCGCCCGGTGACGCCGAGCACGATCGCCTGGTGGTCGGGGGCCTCGGCGAGGATGGCCTGCTCGGCGGGGATGGTGCGCTCGAGCCAGCGGGTGACGCGGGGCATCGTGCGCAGAGACTGCAGGCTCTCGCGGACGATGGTGTTGTCGGGGAGGCGCGGGTTGGCGGCGTAGAGCACGCTGATCGCCGCGTCGTGGGGCTCAGCCAGGGCCAGGGCCACCTCGCACGAGAGCTGCGTGTGGGGGCCGCCGCGCACCGGCAGCAGCACCCGCCGCCAGGGCTCGCCGCTGCGCAGGCGCACCACCACCACATCGCAGGGGGGCTGGCGCAGCAGGCTGTCGATGGGCGGGCCGAAGAGCCGCTCGGACGACGACTGCTCGGCCTGCCAGCCCAGCAGGATCATGCTCGCATGCTGCTCCTCGGCGGCGGTGCGGATGCCGTCGGTCAGGTCGTGGGCGACGGTGATCACACTGCGCACCGGCACCGCCACATCGGCAAAGCCGCCCCCGGCGTCATAGGCGGCGCGGACGCGGCGCGACTCGAGCATCCCATCGCTGAGGGGCTGGCCCTCGGGAACCTCCACCACGCCGACGATCACCACCTGGCCGCCCTGCTGGCGGGCGAGGGCCGCCGCGAGCGGCAGCATCAGCTGTATCTTCTCCGGATCACGCGCCGGCAGTAGCACCACATAGTCGCCCGTGCTGTTCCGCTCCTGTGCCTGTATCATGGACTTCTATCCTCATTCTCGCCGGTCGCCTGCGCTGAGCGGGGGCCCGCGGGCGTCCTACGCGCCCATGAGCAGCGGGACGATATCCCGGCGATAGATCGCCTCCCAGGTGTAGGCTGTCCGCACCCGGCGCCGGAGGGCGTAGCCCGGGTCGGCGGTAAGGGCCGCGGCGATCTGTCGGGCGATGGCGTCCGGCGGCTCGTCGAGCCCGAAGTACTGCGCAGCCGCGCCTGCCGTCGCGCGCAGGGGCGGGATATCGCTGCAAAAGATGCGGATACCGCTGAGCCCCGCCTCGAGCACTGGGATGCCGAAGCCCTCGTAGCGGCTCGGGAAGAGCAGCCCGTCAGCCAGGTGGAACAGATCGGCGAGCATCGCGTCCGAGACGGGGCGGGGCCGTCCCTCCGCGTCGGCGAAGGTCTCGTACAGGAAGACCACGCCGTCGCCCGCGCCCGACTCGCGGCGCAGGGCGAGCAGCTCGGCCAGGTAGGCCGTGTTGGCCGGGTTATGCGGCCCCGGCGGGCCGGTGACCACCAGCCGCGCGCTGTGGCCCAGTGTGCGCAGCGCCCCGGTGATCGCCACGGCCAGCTCGATGTTCTTGCGCCGGGTGATGCGCGCGGGCAGCAGCAGCAGCGGCTCGGCCTCGAGCAGGCCTAGCCGGAGCACCAGATCGGCCGTCGCGGGCTCAAGCTTGAGGAAGCCCGCCAGGTCTACCCCGGGCGTCACTACCACGATCTGGCCCGGGTCGAGGTCCAGCAGGCCCGCCAGCATAGCGCGCCGGTCCTCAGAGACGACGACGTAGCAGATGCCGGGCCACGGCTCGCGCAGCAGATCCCAGGGGTAGCCGGCGTGAAGTTCGGGCGTGTAGAGCGGGTCGAGCCAGGCGAAGTCGTGGCACCAGGCCAGCGTCCGCGGCAGGCGCCCGGCCTCGTGCAGGCGCCGCAGCGCGGCGGTGAAGGCCAGGTTCTTGTGCAGGCTCAGGACATTGTGGACCATCACGGCCGCCGCGCCGGCCAGCGCATCGTCGAGCCAGGCGGTAAGCCGGTCAACCATGGCGTGGAAGTCGGCGCTCACCTCGCCCGCCGCCAGATCGCGGGCGACGCGCTCGACCAGCTCGCCGCGCGAGCTAAGCTCGGGCAGGGTGCGCAGATCGATGCCCGGGCCAGGCGCGCCGCCGTTCCCGGCGATGATCCGGGCCGCCCGGCCGTCGGCGGCCAGGGCGCGGGCGTGGGCCGCCATTGTCAGCTCTACGCCGCCGACGTAGGGCGGCCCGGCGTAGTGCAGGATGGCCACGGTGTCCATTAGAGCTCCCCCCGGCTCGAGCGGATCGCGAGGTCGATAAAGCAGGCGGCCGACCAGCCAAACATCGGCGCCGCCTTGGGCGGGGGCTCCCCGGTAAGCGGGTGGTAGTACTCGTAGATATCGCTCTGGCCCATCACCAGGCGCATGGTGCGCTCGGCGAGCGAGCCCGCCAGGTCGCGGTAGCCCGAGCGCTGGAGCGCCTCGACGAAGATGTAGTTGATATTGATCCACACCGGCCCGCGCCACATCTGCAGCGGGTCGTGCTTCGGGTCCGAGAGGGCGACCGTGGGCAGGGGGTAGGCGCTCCAGAACTGGGCCGGGTCGCGCAGGTGGGCCACCAGGCGCTCGCTGATCGCCTGCGGCATGCGCCCCGTCCAGAGCGGGTAGAGGCTGAAGGGGGTGAGCACTTTGATCGGGCGATGCTCGTGCTGGGACCAGAAGAGGCCCGCGCGCTCGTCGTAGAAGTGCTCGATCATACGCCGCGACAGCGCATCGGTCCGGTTCTTCCAGATCAGCGCCTCGCGCTCGCGGCCGAGCAGGCGCGCCATCCTGCCCAGCGCCTCCATCTGCAGGCACAGGTAGGTGTTCAGGTCAACCGCCTCGACCGGCATGCCCTCGTCCCAGAGGGGGCTGTCGTCGAGGCCGGAGGAGAAGGGGTGGGAGTACTGGGCGATGCCATCGGCGTCGTCGTCGTTGAGGCCGAACCACCACGAGTTCCAGCGCACCAGAGGCTCGTAGATCTCGCGCAGCATCCCCAGGTCGCCCGTCTGGTCGTAGATGTGCATGGCCACCCAGGCGATCACGGGCGGCTTGGTCACCGCCGCCGCCACCGGGACCTCGAGCTGGGTGATCGTGCCCTCGTCGTAGACGGCATCGGGGATCATCCCGTCGGGCAGCTGGTGGTCGAGCATAAACTGGATCTGATCGCTCGCCAGCTTCGGGTCGTTGTAGCGGAAGGCCAGGGCGTGGAAGTAGTTGTCCCACTGCCACGCGCCCACGTAGTGGGCCTTGCTGGGGGCCACGCTCTCGCGGCGGAAGTAGCCGTAGGGCGAGAGCAGGTTGTTGCCCAGGACCCACCAGGCGTAGTAGTACTGGTCGCGCAGCGGGGCGTCAACGGCGGGCACGCCCGCGAACCAGCGGTGCCAGCGCTCCTCTGCGCTGGCCAGGGTGACGCGAAAGGGGGTAACCGCCCGCTCCAGATCCATGCCGCCCTGGATATGGAGGATGATCGCGGCGTCGGCGTCGCCCTCGGCGGTGAGCGTCACATCATAGCCGCTGCCGTTGTGCTCAACCTGGTTGAGCACTAGCTGGCCGTTGGTCGAGTAGGCGCAGTTGCGGATGGTCTTGAACTCGCCACCGTGGGCGTCGGGGCGGGCCAGGTCGGGCACGACGGTGAAGCTGATGCCGCTGGCCACCCCCTTGGGCAGGCCGAAGCTGAGCGTGTGCTGGTCCTGGAAGACGCAGCGAAACTCGCCCAGCGTGGTCTGGAAGATGATGGCGTGCGGGTAGGTGGTGGCCTCGAACGGCACCTGGCGGCCCTCGCCATCGACGAGCCGCAGCTTCGGGATGAAGGGCGGGCGATTCCGGTAGGCCGAGAGGCCCGGGGTTAGCGAGGTGAGCCGCTCAGCGAGCTTGAGGTACAGGGTCGAGGGATGGCGGCGATCCTGGTAGAGCAGCAGGCGCGAGCCGCGGTCGCTGAAGGGGATGCGCTCCAGCCGGATGCGGTTCTCCAGGGCGAGGAGGTAAGGCGAGACAGGCACGTACACGATCTACTCCTCTGCGGCTCCTCCGGCGGGACAACAGGCGGCGATCGCGGGCGTCGGCTGACAGCCATATTGTAGCATTGTCAGAGGTGTGGCGAAAGACAACGAGCCGTAGCACGTCCAGCTATTTCACAAGCGCGACCACCTCGCGGAAGCGCGGGTGTTCCGCCGTCACCAGCCACTCGAAGATGACCATCTCCGCCGTGACGATCTCGGCGCCGTGCCGCGCCATGCGCTGGAGGGCGGCCGCCTTGCTCTCTGCGCGCCGTGAGCCGATCGCGTCCTGAACAACATAGACCCGCCGGCCCGCGTCGAGCAAGCCGAGCACGGTCTGCAACACGCACACGTGCGCCTCGCACCCGGTGACGACGAGGCTCGGCCGGTTCGGCAGCCAGTCCAGGCGGCCCCCGGCCCGGCAGGCGTCGAACGTCATCTTGTGCAGCACGGCTCCCTCGGCGCGCGCCTGCGCCAGCTCGGGCACGGTTGCGCCCAGGCCACGCGGGTTCTGCTCCGTGAACAGGACCGGCACGTCCAGAAGGGCCGCCGCGTCCAGCAGGCGGCGCGCGTTCGCGACGGCGGCCGTGCTGTCCTCGATGGCGGGCATGAGCCGCGCCTGGAAGTCCACCATCACCAGCGCCGAGGACTCGCGGTCAATGGTTCGCATGATCCGTTGCCCCTTTCCAGAGCGCGCCGCGCTCGTCGACCGAGCAGCGCCGTAGTAATAGTATCATGCGCGGGAGGTGATCCATTCTGGCGCGCCCATAGCGCGGACGCCGATCGGCGCCGCGCCCACCACCGCTCCCGCCGCCTGCCATCTCAGGCTGGGTACCGGTCACCAATGGCATTATCCGGGTCGCCAATGGCATTGTCGGGTCGCCAGTACAGCGTCCGAGTTGTTTTGACGGATTGGGAGGGGCTTGGGAGGGCTACGCCCTCCCCGAAAAAAAGACGTTTCGCAACCCGGCAGAGTAGCTCGGACGGAGTACTAGTTTCTTGGCGGCCTGGCGGCCGGCCTCAGACCCGCTCGATCACGGTGGCGATGCCCATGCCGCCGCCGACGCAGAGCGCGGCCAGGCCCCGGCGCAGGTCGCGGCGCTCGAGCTCGTCGAGCAGCGTGCCGAGGATGATCGCGCCGGTCGCGCCCAGGGGGTGGCCGAGCGCGATCGCGCCGCCGTTGACATTCACGCGCTCGGCGCCGACGCCCGTCTCGCGCTGGAAGCGCAGCACGACCGAGGCGAAGGCCTCGTTGACCTCGAACAGGTCGATCGCGTCGAACGTCAGGCCGGCGCGGGCCAGGGCCATGCGCGCCGCCGGGCCCGGCCCGGTGAGCATGATCGTCGGCTCGGTGCCGGTGATGGCGGCGGAAACGATGCGCGCCCGCGGCGTCAGCCCGAGCGCCCGCCCGCGCGCCTCGCTGCCGACCAGCACCAGGGCAGCGCCGTCGACAATGCCCGAGGAGTTGCCGGCGGTGTGCACGTGGTCGATCCGCTCGACCTCGGGGTAGCGCCGCAGCGCGACGGCGTCGAACCCGCCTGCGCCCAGCTTCGCGAAGGACGGCTGGAGCTTGGCCAGGCTCTCTACGCTGGTGCCGGGGCGGATGTGCTCGTCCTCGGCCAGGATAGCCCGGCCGTCGCTGCCGCGCACGGGCACCAGCGAGCGGGCGAAGCGGCCCTCGGCGCGGGCGTGGGCGGCGCGACGCTGCGACTCGACGGCGAAGGCGTCCACCTGCTCGCGGGTGAGGCCCTCGATGGTGGCGATCAGGTCGGCCCCGATGCCCTGGGGCACAAAGCCGACCGCCTGGCTGACCTCGGGGTCCTCCATCAGCGCGCCGCCGTCGCTGCCCATCGGCACCCGCGACATCGACTCGACGCCGCCGGCCAGCACCAGCTCCTCCCAGCCCGAGCGCACCTTGGCGGCGGCCATGTTGACCGCCTCGAGGCCGCTGGCGCAGAAACGGTTGAGCTGCACCCCGGGGACGCGCCAGTCCCAGCCGGCGGCGAGGGCCGCCGTCTTGGCGATGTCGGCGCCCTGCTCGCCTATCGGCGTCACGCAGCCGAGCACCACATCCTCGATGGCGGCGGGGTCGAGGCCGGTGCGGCGAACCAGGGCCTCCATCAGGCCGGTGAGCAGAGTCACCGGCTTGACCTCGTGGAGCGACCCGTCGGCCTTGCCGCGGCCCCGTGGGGTGCGGATAGCCTCAAAGATGTACGCCTCGGGCATATGGCTCCTTACTTGGGGAAGAGCGAGCGGCCGATGATCTCCTTCATGATCTCGGTCGTGCCGCCGTAGATCGTCTGCACCCGGGCGTCGAGGTAGGCCCGCGCGATCGGGTACTCTTTCATGTAGCCGTAGCCGCCGTGGAGCTGCAGGCAGCGATCCATGACGCGGTTCTGCAGCTCGGTGGCCCACCACTTCGCCATCGAGGCCTCCTCGGTGCGGAGCTTGCCGACGACGTGGGCATCGAGGCAGCGGTCGAGGAAGGCCCGCCCGATCGTCAGATCGGTCTTCAGCTCGGCCAGCAGGAAGCGCGTGTTCTGGAAGTCGCCGATCGGCTTGCCGAAGGCGGTGCGCTCGGCGCAGTAGGCCCGGGTGAGGTCGAAGGCGGCCTCGGAGGCGGCGAAGGCGCTGAGCGCGATCGTCAGGCGCTCCTGGGGCAGCTCGCGCATCAGGTACGAGAAGCCGCGCCCCTCCTCGCCGAGCAGGTTGGCGACGGGCACGCGCACATCGTCGAAGAAGAGCTCGGCGGTGTCCTGGGCGTGCTGGCCGATCTTCTCGAGGTTGCGGCCGCGGCTGAAGCCGGGCATGCCCCGCTCGACCACGAGCAGGCTGATGCCGCGGTGGCCCGCGCCCGGGTCGGTGCGGGCGACGACGATCACCAGGTCGGCGTGGATGCCGTTCGAGATGAAGGTCTTCTGGCCGCTGAGGATGTAGTGGTCGCCGTCGCGGCGGGCCGCGGTGCGGATGCCGTTCAGGTCGCTGCCGGCGGCGGGCTCGGTCATCGCGATCGCGCCCACCAGCTCGCCGCTCGCGATGCCGGGCAGCCAGCGGCGCCGCTGCTCCTCGTTGCCCTGGTGCACCAGGTAGGGGATGACCAGGTCGCTATGTACATTGAAGCCGATGCCCATGTAGAAGCCGCGCCCCAGCTCCTCGGCGATCACCGCGTTGTAGCGGAAGTCGTCCACCCCCGAGCCGCCGTCCTCCTCGGGGATGGCCATGCTCAGGAAGCCCGCGGCCCCGGCCTTCGTCCAGAGCTCGCGGTCGACGATGCCCGCCTGCTCCCAGCGCTCGTAGTGCGGGGCGACCTCCCGCGCGATGAAGGTCTGAACGCTCTGCCGGAACATCAGGTGCTCGCTCGTAAAGACTGTGCGCTCCAAC
>JAAXUL010001089.1 GCA_013336035.1 Chloroflexales bacterium | reverse complement strand
GCCGCGCCCATGGCGCTGGCTGCGCCCATGGCGCCGAAGGCGCCGGCCCAGATCCGGGCCCGCCACCCGCCCCGGCCTGCCAGGCTGCCGGCGTAGGCCAGGGCCACGGCCGCGAGCGCCGCGTCTGTGGCGGCCGTGGTCCGCTCGGTCGGGCTGTCGGTGAGGCACATAAGAGTGGTCACAGGTGGTCAGCCGCCCAGGACTGCGAAATACTTCCCAGCAGAGGCGGGTGTCAGGGAAGGTCTTAGGGAGGGCAAGCCCTCCCTGAAACCCCCTGTTCCGTCCTTTTACGTGCCGCAAGCAGGGCTTGCGAGCATCTAGATCACGCGCTCGTTGCCGCCATCGATCGGCACCTGGGCCGCGGTGGTCTTGGCGAAGAGGGGGCCGCACATCTCGGCCGCCAGCTCGGCCACATCGCGGCTGGTGACCTCGATGCGCAGGACGTTGTTGGCCTTATACTGCTCGACGGTGAGGCCGTAGTGCTTGGCGCGGGCTTGTAGCACCTCCTCCGTCCACAGGCCGGTGTCGAAGACCGCGTTCGGGTGCAGCGAGTTGATCCTGATCCCGTCCTGGCCCCACTCGAGGGCGGCCACGCGGGCGAGCTGGTTGAGCGCCGCCTTGGAGGCCGAGTAGGCGGCGGCGCCCGGCCCCGGCGCGGGCACGTTCTTCGAGCCGATGATCGCCACCCGCCCGCGGCGCGGGGCGCGCTTGAGCAGGGCGTGGGCCTCGCGCATCAGGACCATGTTGGCGTCGAGGTTGATGCTCATCGTCCGGCGCCAGTCCTCGGTGGGCAGGGCCTCGATGCGCCGGGCCGCGGTGAAGATGCCGGCGTTGAGGATCAGCATGTCGAGCCCGCCGAAGGCCTGGGCCGTTCGCTCAAGAGCCCCGATGAGCTGCTCCTCGCTGGTCACGTCGCAGCGGATGCCGAGGAAGTCGGGTCGGTCGAAGAGCTGCTCGATGCCGGGGTTGATGTCGAGGCCGACCACGGCCGCGCCCCGGGCCAGCAGCGACTCGACGCAGGCCTTGCCGATCCCCGAGGCCGCCCCGGTCACCAGGCCGATCTCGCCGGCGAACATGGGCGGCCGGCCCAGGCGCTTGAGCTTGGCCTGCTCCAGCTCCCAGTACTCGGTGTCGAAGACATCGGCGGCGGGCTGGGCCTGGTAGCTGTCAAGGGCCGCGGCCTGCTCGATGATCGTGATCGTGTGGCGGTAGACATCCTCGGCTATGGCGGCCTCGTGGGCCGTGCGCCCCACCGTCACCATACCGAGGGCGGGGTCGAGGACCACGCGCGGCGCCGGGTCGAGCATCGCGAGCGAGCGTCCCGTCCGCGCCTGGTGCTCGTGGAAGTAGGCCTCATAGGCCGCGCGGTAGGCCGCCGTATCGCGGCCCACCATCGGCACGCGCTTCGTGCGGATGACATGGTCGGGCGTGACAGGGCCCTGCTGCGAGACCACGGCGACGTCCTCGCGCTGGGCGAAGCGCAGCGTCTGCTCGTCGCTGTGCGTGGCGAGGATGACCGGGAAGCCTGCCGCATCGGCGATCGAGCGGCGCAGCTCGGCGAGCTCGTGGCGCAGCGGCCGCTGCGGGTCGGGGCGGGCTGGGGCGACGGTGGGCGGGGCGACCCGCTCGGCCAGGTGGGCCTCGGCCTGGTTCACCATCTCGATCATACGATCGTAGGCGGCCTGGGCCGTCTCGCCGAAGGTAAACAGGCCGTGCCGGAGCAGCACCACGCCGGTTGTCCGCTCGGAGCGCTCGGCCTGAAAGATCGCCGCGGCGGCCTTCGCGAGCGGGAATCCGGCCCGCACATAAGGCACGATCACCACATCGTCGCCGTAGACGGCGCGGATACGCTCGGCGGCGCCGGGGGTGTTCATGATCGCCAGCGCGGCGTCGGCGTGGGTGTGAAAGACGAACCTGGCGGGCAGCAGCGCGTGGATCATCGCCTCGACCGAGACCGGGGGGGCCGCGGCGTCGATCACGTTACCGCGCAGCTCGTTGAGCCACTGCATATCAGAGAGGCTCTCGAGCGTGGTCAGGCGCCGCAGGTTGGCCAGGCGCACCGGTGCAAAGTCCTTGGCCTCGATCGTCGCCAGGTCGGAGCCGCTACCCTTGACGTAGAGGATGGTCTCGGGCTCGCCAAAGAGGTTGGGCTGCTGGATCTTGACCGACGTATTGCCGCCGCCGTGCAGGACGAGCGCCGGATCGGCGCCGAGCAGCCGTGAGGCGTAGACGCACTGTGCCAGATCATCGGTGAGGCGTGCCGCGTCCTCGGGGTTCCAACGATTTTGCATACTGAGGGTCCTGGTGGCTTGCCACCGTGATACAGCCTAATTCCCCCCTCTCCTGCGAGGCGGGAGAGGGGGGCAAGGGGGGTGAGGGCCTCAAGCTATACGGCCACAGCCTCATTCTTGACGGTCAGGTACAGGTCGCTGGCCTGCTGCGGGGTCAGGCCCTCGTGGATCAGGGCCTGCAGCCCGCGCGCCGCGGCCACGGGGTGCTCGTCCTGCCAGACGTTACGGCCGAGGTTCACACCGATCGCGCCGCGCTGGATGCCGTCGTTGACGAACTCGTACACCTCGAGGATGGTGTCGCACTTGGGGCCGCCGGCGATCACCACCGGCACGGGGCAGGTCTCGGCGACTTTGTGGAAGTCCTCGCACCAGTAGGTCTTCACGGCGGTGGCGCCCAGCTCGGCGGCGATGCGGCACGAGAGGGCCAGGTAGCGGGCATCGCGCTTCTCGAGCTCTTTACCGACGGCGGTGACGGCCATTACGGGAATGCCGTAGGGCTCGCACGAATTGATCAGACTGGCGAGGTTGTTGAGGGTCTGGTGCTCGTAGTCAGAGCCGACGAAGACCGAGAGGCCGACCGCGGCCGCGTTCAGGCGGATGACCTCCTCGATCGAGGTGGTGACGCTCTCATTGGCGAGGTCGCCGCCGACGACGCTGGTGCCGCCCGAGACGCGCAGAATGATCGGGGTGCCTACCCGTGGGTCGATGCTGGCGCGCA
>JAAXUL010001088.1 GCA_013336035.1 Chloroflexales bacterium | reverse complement strand
CTCGAGCTGGCGCTCTTCGGCGACCGTCGCTATCCGCAGGACCGGTTCCCGGGTTTCGAGACGCTGATGACGGAACGGGACAATCTCTTTCGCACGCATCCCGGGACCACGTTCGTCGCCGCGCACATGGGCTGGCACGCGAACGACCTGGGCCGGCTGGCCCTCTTCAAAGCCCAGGGCCTCGGCGACGATATAGAGCGGCCGGCCCTTCACCTCGTCGTAGATACGGCCCACGTACTCGCCGATGATGCCGAGCGAGATGAGCTGCACCGCGCCGATGAATAGGGTCGCCGCGAGCGTCGAGGCCTGCCCGTAGAAGGCGGCGTCCTCGGCCGTGGGGCTGAAGAGGCGCATCGAGACCACCACCAGGACGAAGAGCAGGCTCAGGCTGGCGACGATAAAGCCCAGGTAGGTGGCCAGCTGTAGCGGCAGGTACGAGAAGCTGGTGATGCCGTCGAGGGCGAACTTGAGCATCTTGCGCAGCGGGTACTTGGTGTTGCCGGCCTTGCGGGCGTGGCGCCTGTAGGGCACGCCGGCGCTCTTGAAGCCCACCCACACCGAGAGGCCGCGCATAAAGCGGTGGTGCTCGCGGATGCGCCCCAGGGCGTCGACCACCTTGCGGTCCATCAGGCGGAAGTCGCCCGCGTCGACGGGGATATCGACGTTGGTGATGCGGTTGATCAGCCGGTAGAAGGCCGAGGCTGTGGTGGTCTTAAACCAGGTCTCGCCCTCGCGCTCCTCGCGCACGGCGTACACCACCTCGTAGCCCTCGCGCCACTTCGCGATCAGCTCGGGGATGACCTCGGGCGGGTCCTGCAGGTCCGAGTCGATCACAACCACGGCCTGGCCGGCGGCGTAGTCGGCCCCGGCGGTGATCGCCAGCTGGTGGCCGAAGTTGCGCGAGAAGCTGATGATCTTCACCCGCGGGTCGGCCTCGTGGGCCGCGCGCATCAGCTCGAGCGAGCGGTCGCGGCTGCCGTCGTTGACCAGCACGATCTCGAACGGCTCGCCCAGCGCCTCGAGCGCCGCCGACGTGCGCCGGCAGAACTCGGCGACCAGCACCTCTTCGTTAAAGACCGGCGCCACAACCGAGAAGGTCGGCGGCTGCTCCGACAGAGCGGCGGGCTCATCTTCAATGTGGGTCAGGGTCTGCATAGCCTTAGTGCATCTCCTCCCAGTTAGGGCCCGTCTCGACGTCGACGCCGAGGGGCACTGCCAGGCCGGGGTAGGCGCCCTCCATCACCTCGCGCACAAGGGCCGTCGCGGCCGCGACCTCGGCGTCGGGGGCCTCGAGGATCAGCTCGTCGTGGACCTGCAGCAGCACGCGCGTGGCCAGGCCGCGCTCGCGCAGGGCCCGGTGTACGCCGACCATCGCGATCTTCATGATGTCGGCGGCGGTGCCCTGGATGGGCGCGTTGATCGCCTCGCGCATAGCCGCCTGCGCGCGCGGGCCGCGGTCGCCGCCCATCAGCTCGGGGAAGGGCCGGCGCCGCCCGAAGAGCGTGCTCACGTAGCCCTGCTCGCGGGCCTGCTGCAGCGTCGTGTCGATGTAGGCCTTGATCCCGGGGAAGCTCTGGAACACGCCGTTGATCAGCCCCTGCGCGGTCGTCCGGTCGAGCCCCAGCCGCTGCGCGAGCCCGAAGGCGCTGATGCCGTAGATAATCCCAAAGGTGACCGTCTTCGAGATCCGGCGCTGGCTCTTGTCGACCTGCGCCTCGGCCACCCCGAACAGGCGCGCGGCCGTGGCGGCGTGGATGTCGCGCCCCTCCTGGAAGGTGGCGACCAGGGCCGGGTCGCGCGTGTAGTGGGCCAGCACACGCAGCTCGATCTGCGAGTAGTCGGCGGCCACGAACTTATGGCCGGGCGCCGCCACAAAGCCGCGCCGGATCTCGCGCCCCTCCTGGGTGCGCACCGGTATGTTCTGCAGGTTTGGTGAGTCGCTAGAGAGCCGGCCCGTCGCCGAGCCCACCTGGTTGTACGAGGTGTGCACGCGCCCGGTCTTCGGGCTGACCAGGGCGGGCAGCGCGTCGACGTAGGTGCTCTTCAGCTTGCTGAGCTGCCGGTAGCGCAGGATCCGCTCGGCGATCGGGGCGACCGGGGCGATCTGCTCGAGCACCTCGGCGGTGATCGAGTAGCCGCCGCTCTTGAGCTTGCTCAGGCCGAGGGCCTTGGGGTCGAGGCCGAAGTTGCCGCTGTCGAAGAGCACCGCGTTGAGCTGCTGGCCCGAGTTGATGTTGAAGCGCTGGCCGGCCGCGGCGTGGATCGCGTCCTCGGCCTCGGCGATGCGCGCGGCGAGCCGCGCGCCCAGCCCCTCGATGTAGCCCTTGTCGAGGGCGATCCCGGCCTGCTCCATGTCGACCAGCACCTGCACCAGGGGCATCTCGAGGCGCGTGAACAGCGCGTAGAGCTTCTCGTACTGCCGGAGCTGCGGCTCCAGGGCCTCCTTCAGGCGCAGGGTCATGTCGGCGTCGGCGGCGGCGTAGGGGGCGGCCTGCGCGACGGGCACCTGGTCGAAGCTGATCTGCTTGCTGCCCCTGCCGATCAGCTCCTCGATCGGGGTGAGCGTGGCGGGCAGCTTCAGCTCGTAGAAGGATAGCTCTTTCAGGCCCAGGCGCTGCTTGCCGAGCAGGGCCGCGGCGACCATGGTGTCGAAGTTGAGGCCCTGCACGTCGATGCCGGCGCCCTGTAGCATCTCGAGGTCGAACTTGGCGTTGTGGGCGTACTTGGCCCGGCCCGCGTCCTCGAAGAAGGGCCGCAGGGCCGCGAGCACCTGCTCGCGGGGCAGCTGCTCGCCGGCCGCGTGGCCGAAGGGGATGTAGGCCGCCGCGCCCGCGGTGTGGGCGATCGAGATGCCCACCAGATCGCAGTCGATCGGGCGCAGGCCGGTGCTCTCGGTGTCGAAAGCGAAGCCCGGCGCGGCGTTCAGGCGGGCCACCAGCTCGTCCAGCGCCTCGGTGGTGGTGAGCGCGGCGTACGCGCCAAGGGTGGGTCCCGCGGGCGCCGCCGCGGC
>JAAXUL010000321.1 GCA_013336035.1 Chloroflexales bacterium | reverse complement strand
CCCCGCCCGCCGAGGTCGCTCAGCCCGCCGAGGTCGCCCCGCCCCCAGCGCCCGCGTCGGACGACGAGCCGCGTGCGGCGCCCGTGGCCGAGGAGACGCCCGCGGCCCAGAGCCCGCCTGCCGCCCACGCCCCCCGCTCGTCGGAGGAGGCGGCCGCGGCCAACGCCGACTTCTCGACCCTCGAGCGGGTCGAGGCGCTCTGGGAGGAGATCAAGCGCGATGTGCGCCCAAAGAGCCCGGCCGTCCAGGCGCTGCTCCACGGCGCTCGCCCGATCGATGTCGAAGGCAACGCCGTAGTGCTGCTGGCCGCCTCGCCCTTCCACAAAGACAACCTCGAGAAGGCCCAGAACCGCCGCATCGTCGAGGAGGTGATCACCAAGCATATGGGTGCCGTCTTCGCCATCCGCTGCACCATCGAGGCCAAGTCTGAGGCCCGCGACCTGCGCGGCCAGATCCGCGAGGCGCGCAAAGACGAGCTGGTGCGCGCCGCGATGAATATCTTCGAGGCCCACATTGTCGATATCGAGCCCGAGGAGTAGGGCGCCCTCAGGCCGCCTGATGCTCCTTGTCAGGGATGATGACGGTATGGTAAGCTAAGGCGACGTGATGCCGAACGGTTAAGGAGCACAGATGAACCCGCGCCAGCTACAGCAGATGGCTCAGCAGATGCAGAAGCAGATGCAGAAGATCCAGGAGGAGCTCGGGACCGCCGTGGTTGAGGGCAGTGCCGGCGGCGGCGCGATCACCGTCCGCATGAACGGCCACCGCGAGCTGCAGAGCATCAGCATCGCCCCCGAGGTCGTCGACCCTGAAGATGTCGAGATGCTGCAGGACCTGCTGGTGGCCGCCGTCAGCGACGCCTCCAAGAAGGCCCAGGAGCTTGCCGAGCAGCGCATGGGCCCGCTTATGGGCGGGATGAAGGGCATGCCGGGTCTGTTCTAGTATGACGACTCGCGGCGACAATCTGATCGTCGAGCCGGTGGCCCGGCTGATCGAGGAGCTCGGCAAGCTGCCAGGGATCGGGCCGAAGACGGCCTCGCGCCTGACCTTCTTCCTGCTGCGCGCCGAGGACGATCAGGCCCGGGCCCTCGCCGAGGCGATCCGGGCGATGAAGGAGCAGGTGACCCTCTGCGTCCGCTGCTTCAATATCACCGTCGGCGAGCTCTGCCCGATCTGCACCAGCACCAGCCGCGACCCATCGAAGATCTGCGTCGTGGAAGAGCCTCTCGACGTGCTCGCGATCGAGCGCACCGGCGCCTACCGGGGCCTCTACCATGTGCTCCACGGCCATATCGCCCCGCTCGAGGGCATCTACCGTGAGGATCTAAAGATCGACCAGCTGCTGGCCCGCGTCCGCGGCGAGCCGGTTGACGAGGTCATCCTCGCCACCAACCCTAACACCGAGGGCGAGGCCACGGCGTTTCTTTTGCTCAAAGACCTGGCGCCCCTCGGCGTGCGGGTCACCCGTCCTGCCCGCGGCCTGCCCACCGGCGGCGATCTCGAGTGGGCCGACCCCGACACGCTCGGCTCGGCCCTCGAGGGCCGGCGCGAGCTTTAGCGAAGGGGGCGCTTCATGAGCCTGACCAACATCATCTACGAGGCCCTTGATAACGTGTCTGGCGTCCGCTTTGCCGGCGTCGTCGGCACCGATGGGCTCAGCGTCGAGATGGCCTACGCCGACGATGAGGACGGCTACGACCTCGAGCTCGCCGAGCTCGAGCTCGCCACCCTCCTCGCCAACGCAAGCGCCGCCTCCGACCGCATCGGCAGCGGGTGCGTCTGCGCGCTCACCGTCGAGACCGAGGCGCTCACCTACCTGGCATCGCTGATCACCCCCGGCTACTTCGCAGTCCTCGGCCTGAACGCCGACGGCAACCTCGGCAAGGCCCGCTTCACGATCCACCAGATGGTCGAGCGCATGAAGTCCGAGCTGTAGAGGGGCGGCCCTCGCCCCACCGGCCCCCTCTCCTGTGCGCGCAGCGCATGGGAGAGGGGGTATTTGGCAGGCCCAGCAAAAGGCCGGGGGTGAGGGCCATCAGCCGCGGATCCACGCGATCGTAGACGTGGCGAGACGGTCGAGGGCCCGCACCGATAGGGCCAGGTGCTCCTCGAGGGTGTCCTCGATCTTGTTGTGCGAGATGCCGCCCAGGCTCTGCACGAAGAGCATGACCGTCGGGATGCCGATGCGCGCCACCTCGGCGGCGTCGTGGAGCGGGCCGCTCGGCAGGCGGAAGGCGCTGCCGCTCACCGCCCTGATCGCCGCCTCGCCCATATCGATCAGCTCGGGGTGGAAGGGGATGGGCTCGATGCGCCAGATGCGCTCCCAGGCCACCTCGCAGCCCTCCTCGGCCGCGTAGCGGGCCGCGGCGTCCTTCGCCTCCTCGAGCATCGCCGCCAGCGCGTCGGCGTCTACGTGGCGCTGGTCGAGGCTGATCACGCACTCGCCGGCCACCGCGGTCATGATGCCGGGCCTGGTGACGCAGCTGCCCACGGTACAGACGCCGCCGTGGCGCATCGCGATCGGGCGGATCTCTAGCCCAAGCTTCGCGGCGGCGGCGAAGGCGTCGCGGCGCTGGCCCATCGGCGTCGAGCCGGCGTGGGCGGCCTGGCCGGTGAAGGTGATGCTGTGGCGCTCGACGCCGAAGGTGCCGACCACCACGCCCAGCGGCAGGCCCAGGCCCTCGAGCACTGGCCCCTGCTCGATATGCAGCTCGAGGTAGGCCGCGGCGCTGGCCGCCTGGCGCCCGGCCAGCTTCGCCCGCTGCAGGTCCACCCCGTAGGCGGCCAGGGCCTCGGACATGGGCGTGCCGGCATAGTCCCTGCGCGCGGCCAGCTCCTCAGGGTCCATGAAGCCCGAGAACGCGCTCGATCCGAAGACGCTGCGCCCGAAGCGGGCGCCCTCCTCGTCGGCCCAGTCGACCAGGCGGATGGTGATGGGCGGGGTGCCCTCGGTGGCGATGCGGCGCAGCACCTCGAGGCCGGCCAGCACGCCCAGGCAGCCGTCGAGCCAGCCGCCGTTCGGCACCGAGTCGAGGTGGCTGCCGATCAGCAGGGCCTGGTCGCTCTCGCCGCGCAGGGTCGCCCAGACATTGCCCGCCTCGTCGGTCTCAACCTCGACGGGCAGCTCGGCCAGCTTCTCGGCCATCCAGGCTCGGGCCCGGGCCCATGGCTCTGTCCAGGCCAGGCGCTGCGCGCCATGCTCGTCGCCGGTCAGGGCGCGCAGCTCCTTCAGCTCGGCGATCATGCGGGCGGGGTTGAGCGTGGTAGAGGGTGACATAAGAGAACTCCTTGCTAGAGCCCGAATGGCCGCCGATATACAAACTGGCCGGCTCCTGCCTCGCCGTGCCATCTGCCATCGTCCACCAGCATGCGGCCGCGGCTGAGGACAGTGCGCGGGGCGCCCACGACCTCCCAGCCCTCATAGAGGGTGTAGTCGGTGCGCTGGCGCTGGGTGGCGGCGCTGAGCGTGCGGCGCGCCTCGGGGTCCCAGACCACCAGGTCGGCGTCGGCGCCGGGGGCCACGCAGCCCTTCTGCGGGTAGCAGCCGAAGAGCTTCGCCGGGTTGGTCGAGCACAGCTCGACCCAGCGGTTCAGCGAGATACGTCCAGCGCGAACGCCGTGGGTGTATAGCAGCATTAGCCGTTCCTCGATGCCGGGGCAGCCGTTGGGAATCTGCGCGAAGCTGGCGCGGCCCAGCTCTTTGCCGGCGGGCCTGCCGTCGCCGCCGCCCGCGAACCAGAATGAGCAGTGGTCGGTCGAGACCACCTGCAGCGTATTGTCGGCGATGCCGTCCCAGAGGGCGGCGTGGTCGCTCTGGGTGCGGAAGGGCGGCGAGCAGACCCACTTGGCGCCCTCGAAGCCCTCGCGGTCGAGGTCGTCCCTGGTAAAGAAGAAGTACTGGGTGCAGGTCTCGGCGAAGATCCGGCCGCTGCCCCCGCGGGCCCGGGCCATCTGCACCGCCTCGAGCGCCCCCGCGTTGGTCAGGTGGACCACATACAGCGGCGCGCCCGCCACCTCGGCCAGGCGGATGGCGCGGGTGGTGGCCTCGGCCTCGAGCTCGGGCGGGCGCGTGAGGGCGTGGTACTTCGGCGCGAGCTGGCCCGCGGCCAGCGCCTCGTTGACCAGCACATCGATCGCGTCGCCGTTCTCGGCGTGGACCATGATCAGGAGCCGGTGCTTCGCCGCCTGCTGCATAGCCTTGAAGAGCGTCGTGTCGTCCACCTGCAGCACGCCCTTGTAGGCCATGAGGAACTTGATGCTCGGGGCGCCGTACGCAATGCACTGCGGCAGCTCGGCCAGCACGGCGTCGGTCATGTCGGTGACCGTGACGTGGAGGCCGTAGTCGATCACGGCCTTGCCGGCGGCCTTGGCCTGCCAGAGGTCGACGGTCTCGCGCAGGGTGGCGCCCTTCGGCTGGATAGAGAAGTCGATGTGCATAGTGGTGCCGCCGAAGGCCGCGGCCCGCTGGCCCGTGAAGAAGTCGTCGGAGGAGACGGTGCTGCGGAGGGGGATGTCGAGGTGAGTGTGGACATCGATGCCGCCCGGGATGACGTAGGCGCCCGCGGCGTCGATGATCGTATCGCCGGCGAGGCCCCGGCCCACCGCCGCGATCTGCTCGCCCTCGACTAGCACATCGGCCGTGAAGGTGTCGCCCGCCGTCACCACCGTGCCGCCCTTAATCAGTGTGGACATAGCCGCAGCTCCTTGCTCTGAGACCGGATGCTCCATTAGGGTACACCCATTTCACCGATTGCGAGCAGCGGCCTGGGCTGGCGCCGCGTGTATAATGGCGCGGTTCTCACCCGAGTGAGGTGCCCGCGATGTCACAGCCTCGCCTCTGTCGCGCCCTGCTCCCGCTGCTGCTCGCTGTGTTGCTCGCCACGCTGCCGGCGCGGTCTGCCCGCGCCGCCCCACCGCCCGCCTTCCCGCCCGAGCTCGCCGCCGCCCTCGACACCACCCTCGAGGTCGCCCGGCGCGAGGTCGCTTCGCCGGGGGCCCTGCTCTACGTCGCCCTGCCCGGGGGCGGCGTCTACAGCGGCGCCCGGGGCCTGGCCGACGTGGCTGCCGGCACGCCCCTGGCCCAGGGTACCCGCGTGCGCGTGGCAAGCCTCACCAAGCCCTTCGTCGCCGTCGTCGCCCTGCAGCTCGTCCAGGAGGGCTGGCTTCTGCTCGACCACAGCGTCGAGCACTGGCTGCCGGGGCTGGTGCCTGGCGGCGAGCGCATCACCGTCCGGCAGCTTCTACGCCACACCAGCGGCCTGCCCGACTACCTCGACGACGGGATCCTGGGCCGGGCCCGCCGCGCGCCCGAGCACGTCTGGTCGCCGCAAGAGCTGGTCGCCGAGGCCCTGCGCCAGCGTCGCCTCTTCGCGCCCGGGGCGCCGGGGCGGTGGGCCTACTCGAACACCAACTATATCCTGCTCGGGCTGATCATCGAGCGCGTCACCGGGCACCCCCTCGATCTGGAGCTCAGGCAGCGCATCTTTGAGCCGCTGGGCCTGCGCGGCACGGCCCTGGCGCCGCCCAGCGCCGACCCGGGCGACCTCGCCCATGGCTACGTCAACGGTCGTGACTACACTGCCCTGAACATGTCGGTGGCCTGGGCGGCCGGCGGGATCACCTCCACGGTCGAGGACCTGGGGGTCTTCGCGCGGGCCCTGCTCGGCGGCGCCCTGCTGCGCCCCGAGACCCTTGACGCGATGCTGGCCTGCGAGGGCACCGGCGGCGCCTGGGGCATCGCCGACATGGCCTACGGCCTGGGGGTGATGCGGCGCACCCTGCCGCCCACGGCGGGTCTGCCCCCTGAGGTGCTGCTGGCCCTCGGCCACACCGGCGCCCTCGCCGGCTACCGCGCCGCGCTCTGGCACCTGCCGCGCGGCGGCGTCACCGTCGTCGCCGTCTTCACCCGCTTCGAGGCCGACCCGAACCGGCTCGTGGTTCGCGCCCTCGAGACCCTCGCGGCCGGGGGCGCCCTCCGGTAAAGTATAGCCGGCCCTACCCCACCATCTGCCGAAACACGCGCTCGAGCGCGGCGGTGGGGTCATCGCACAGGCCGACGTGCACAGGCGAGGGCTGGATGATAGTGCTGCGCGGCGCCGTCAGCCAGCGGAAGCGCTCGTAGAGTGGCAGCGCGCCGATCGGCCCCGCCCCCCGCCCCCCCGCGCAGACCAGCGGGATCAGGTCGAGCTGCTCGGCCACGGCCTCCAGGTCTAGCGCGGGGGCCATGGCGCGCAGCAGATCGCCGTTCAGACGCAGGCGCGCCTGCAGGAAGCGGCGCTGCCGGCAGAGCAGCAGCGCGCCCACGTTGACGAACTCGCCGCGCTCGACCCGCGGCACCACGCGGATCAGCGCATACTCAAAGGCGCTCGCGGGCATCAGTCGCCTCCTCGACGAAGAGCCGCGGCGCCGCCATGCGCCCCAGCAGATACGCCGTATACGCGGCCCGGTGCTCCTCCACGCTGGCGAAGGGCACTTCTGTGCCCTCCAGCCAGCTGGCAGGGATGGCCGCGACCATGCCCTCGATCAGCTCCCGCGTCACCAGCGGCGCCAGATCGGCGTCGGCCACCCGCAAGTCGCCCGCCGCCGGCAGCAGCACATGGTCTTTGATCGGCGCGAAGCGGCCCCGCGCGCGCGCGCCCCAGTCGGCCCATGTGTGGTGTACGTACAGGGCCGCCCCGTGGTCGATCAGGTAGAGCTGCCGGTGCCACAGCAGCATATTCGTGTTGCGCGGCGTCCGGTCCACGTTGGTCACATAGGCGTCGAACCAGACGATGCGCGCCGCCAGCCCAGGCTCCACCGTGTCGGCCATCAGCGGGTCGAAGGCCAGGGAGCCCGGCAGGAAGTCGAGCGCCAGGTTCAGGCCGCCGCTGGCCGCCAGCAGGTCCTGGATCTCCTCGTGGGGCTCATTGCGGCCGATCGCCGGGTCAAGCTCGGCCAGGACGATCTCGGGCACCGGCAGCCCAAGGGCCCGCGCCAGCTCGCCGCAGAGCAGCTCGGCGATCAGCACCTTCGGGCCCTGGCCGGCCCCGCGAAACTTTAGCACGTACAGCCCGTCGTCGTCGGCCTCCACGATGGCGGGCAGCGAGCCCCCCTCGCGCAGCGGGGTGACGTAGCGGGTGGCGGTCACAGTGCGGATCATCGGGTGTTTGCCAGTCAACAAGGGTCGGCGGCGAGCGAGATTGGTGGGCTGGGTTCCAGATGGGCGCTCACCGGCGCATTATACTTCGCGGCGCCCCTTGGTAAAGAGGCTCGCCTGCATACCTTGAAGATCGCACCGATCGCGAAATCGTGCATAATAGAGGCCACTCAAAAGGTGCGAGCGGTCGATAAAGCCAGCGCTGCGTGTTTCTGCCACGATACTATTCTAGCACCTGGCTTTGGCAGCAAAGAGGAAGGCCCAATGGAGTACAAGCTTGTCTGTCTCGGCGAGATCCTGATCGACTTTCTGCCGGTGGAGGAGGGCGGCGAGGTGACGGGGTTCACCATGCATGGCGGCGGCGGCCCGCTCAACGTGGCCGTGGGGCTGGCCCGCCTCGGGCAGCCCACAGCCTTTGTCGGCAAGGTCGGGGCCGACTACTTCGGGCGTCGCCTGCGCCGCGCTGTCCGCGCCGAGGGCATCGACGACCGCTGGCTCTTCGACGTCGCCGCGCCTACGACCCTGGCCTTCGTCGCCGTCGAGGACGGCGAGCCCTCCTTCACCTTCTACGGCGAGGGCGCCGCCGACACCCGGCTGACCCGCGAAGATCTGCCGGACGAGCTGTTCCGGCGCGCGACTCTGCTCCACTTCGGCGGGATCAGCCTGCTGCGCGGCTCGACGCCCGACGCCGCCCTGTCCGCCGCCGAGCGCCTGCACGGCCGCGCCCTGATCTCCCTCGACCCCAACATCCGGCCGCGCCTCGTCCGCGACGGGCACGCCTATATCGCCACCCTCTCTCGCGCTGTCACCACCTGCGACCTGCTCAAGCTGAGCGCCGCCGACGTTGCCTGGCTCGCGCCCGGCACTGACCCGCTCGACTTCGCCGAGGGCCAGCTCGCCGTCGGCCCGGCCCTCGTCACTCTCACCAGGGGCGCCGACGGCGTGACCGCCCTGCGCCTCCGTGGCGGCGCCCTCGAGCGCATCGACGTGCCCACCTTCCCCGTGACCGTCGCCGACACCGTGGGCGCCGGCGACACCTTCA
>JAAXUL010000320.1 GCA_013336035.1 Chloroflexales bacterium | reverse complement strand
CAGCATCCAGGTCAGACTGGTTTACAGACTCATGGCACTACAGAGGCTTCGACCTTGATGCCAGCCGTCAGCACAAGTGTACCATTTTCATGCGGTGTTGTGCGCGAATCGCATGGACGGCTGGTTTGATCTGAGCATCCAGCCGAGCCCCGAGGGCGCCTTTATCCTCTCGGTGGAGATCACCGAGCGCAAGCGCGCCGAGACGCAGCTGCGCCAGAGCGAGGCGCGCTTCGCCACGATTTTCGCGCACAGCCCGACTCCTATGGGGGCGACGCGATTGTCTGATGGCACGATCACCGAGGTCAACACGGCGTTAGTGGCGCTGTGCGGGTACACGCGCGAGGAGCTGATCGGCCGCACCCCGCAAGCGGTAGGGCTCTGGGCGCGCGCCGAGGACCGCGCGCGCATGCTGGAGCAGCTGCAGGCGCTCCAGCGGGTTGCTGGTCTCGAAACCGTCCTGCGTATCGCTTCAGGCAAAGAGCGCCAGGTGCTGCTCTCTGGTGAGGTGGTGCAGCTCTTCGACGAGCCGCATCTGCTGATCCAGCTGATCGATATCACCGTGCTGAAAATGGCGCAGCAGGAACTGCTCGGGCTGAACCGGACCCTGGCCGAGCGGGTCGAGCAGCGCACCGCCGACCTCTGTGTCGCCAACGCGGAGCTGGCGCGGGCGGCGCGCCTGAAGGACGAGTTCCTGGCCAACATGAGCCACGAGCTGCGCACGCCGCTCAACGCCATCCTGTTACGCACCGAGGTGTTGACGGAGCAGCTCTATGGGCCACTGACCGAGAAACAGGCCCGGGCCATCACCAGTATCGCCGAGAGCGGTCAGCACCTGCTGACGTTGATCAACGATATCCTCGACCTCTCGAAGATCGAGGCTGGCAAGATCGAGCTCGAGCGCACCGCCGTGGACCTCGATCTGGTCTGTCAGCAGAGTCGCCAGCTGGTGGCCGAGCGCGCGACACGCAAGGGGATCGGGCTGACGACGACGCTCGACGCACAGGCGACGAGCATCCAGGCCGACGCGCTGCGGCTCAAGCAGATTCTGGTCAATCTGCTCACCAACGCGGTGAAGTTCACCCCCGAAGGCGGTCAGGTTGGCCTGGAGGTCCAGGGGAGCCCGGAACAGCACGCGGTCACCTTCACGGTCTGGGACACGGGCATCGGCATCGCGCCCGAAGACCAGGGGCGCCTATTCCAGCCGTTCGTGCAACTGGACAGCGCGCTGAATCGGGAACGCACCGGCACGGGGCTTGGCCTGGCCCTGGTGCTGCGCCTGACCGAGCTGCACGGGGGCAGCGTGGCGCTGGAGAGCAGCCCCGGCGCGGGGAGCCGGTTCAGCGTGACCCTCCCTTGGGACCGGCCGGATGCTGCGGGCCCTCCGTCGCTCACCCCGCCGCCCGAGGTGCCGACACCGCTGGCATCGCTGATGGTGAGGGGGCAGCCAGCGCCGCCCCTCATCTTGCTGGCCGAGGATCACGAGGAGAATTGCCAGCTGCTCTCCGATGCGCTTACCACCGCCGGCTATGCGGTGGTGGTCGCGCGCAACGGTGCGGAGGCGGTCGCGCTGGCCGAGGATCACCACCCGGCCCTGATCCTGATGGACATCCAGATGCCGGTGCTGGACGGGCTCGAGGCCACTCGGCGCTTGCGCGCGAGCGGGATGCGCACCACGCCGATCATCGCTCTGACCGCCCTGGCCATGCGGGGCGACCGCGAGCGCTGTCTGGAGGCTGGGGCGGACGAGTACCTTGCAAAGCCGGTCAGCCTGCGCACGCTTCTGAGCCTGATCACCATCCAACTCCAGAGGACGGTGTCCGGTGAGTCGGCAGAGACTCCCGCGAGTGAAGACGGATCATATCAGCCATCATCCACGTGCTTGTGATCCAGCTCCGGGGGCGCGATCCGCGGGGTGTGAGGGTGAAGGTGCTGCCCGCGCCTTCCTCGCTCGCTACGGTGATGACGCTGCGCGTCGGCGCGAAGCGCCATCGTGCCCCCATGGAGGGCGATAATCTCCTGCACGACGAACAGGCCGATCCCCACCCCACTGATCGTGTTGGCGCTGACATTCCTGGCCCGGTAAAAGCGCTCGAAGATATGCGGCACATCCGCGGCGGGGAGGCGGATGCCCGCGTCGCCCTCCGCTGGTTATAGGCCCGTATTCATTGCGATGTATCGTTATTGCGAATCGAGCCCCTTGAGTGGGCGATTAACTGATTGACCCTTGCAGCCCAGATAAGCGGCCCGGATGCTGCCCACGTATCGGTCTGGTCTCCTAACATTCTATGCACCCCGCCCCATTTCCGCCGTATGAAGAGCGGCGCCTCGCCGCCCTGTCTGCGTACCGCATCCTGGAAACACCCCCGGAAGCCGACTATGACGACCTGGCGCGCCTCGCGGCGGCGCTCTGCGACGCGCCCATTGCCCTCGTCAGCCTGGTGGACACCCAGCGCCAGTGGTTCAAGGCGCGCTTCGGCCTGGCTATGACGCAGACCCCACGTGAGGAGGCCTTCTGCGCCCATACGATCCTCCGGCACGACGAGGTCTTCGTCGTGCCGGATGCGCTGGCCGACGCCCGCTTCTGCGATAACCCCCTCGTGACCGGCGACCCGCAGATCCGCTTCTACGCGGGGGCGCCGCTCGTCACCCCTGAGGGCGATGCGCTTGGGGCCCTCTGCGTGATCGACCACACTCCGCGCACGCTGACCCCACTCCAGCACGAGGCCCTCCGCGTGCTCAGCCGCCAGGTGATGCTGTTGCTCGAGCAGCGCCGTGCCATCGCCGAGCTTGCGGCCGCCGAGGCGCAGCTGCGCGACGAGCGCGACCGCCACGCCGCCGTGATTGACAATGTCAAAGAGGTCATCTTTCAGACCGACCCCGCCGGCGCCTGGACCTTCCTCAACCGCGCCTGGACCGAGATCACCGGCTTCGGTGTGGAGGAGACTCTGGGCCACAGCTTCCTCGACTATGTGCACCCCGAGGATCGCGAGCGCAATCTGGCCCGCTTCGCCCCGCTGATCGCGCGTGAGAAAGAGGATTGCCGCCACGAGGTGCGCTACCTGACTCATGACGGCGGGTCCCGCTGGGTCGAGGTGTTCGCGCGGCTCACGCTTGACGCGGCCGGGACGATCCTCGGCACCTCGGGCACGCTCAACGATATCACGGAGCGGCACCGCGCCGAGCGGGCGCTCCAGGCAGCCGAGCATCAGCAGCGCGCCATCCTCGACCACATGACCGAGCTGGTCATTCTCGCCGACGCCGACGAGCGCTGCATTCTCGTCAACCCCGCCTTCGCCCGCTTCTACGGCCGAACGCCCGAGTCCTTCATCGGGCACACCGCCGTGGACCGCCTGCCCCCGCCCCTTGGCGAGCACCAGCACCATGAGAATCTCGAGATCATGCGCACCGGCAACCCTGTGCGCCTCGAGTGGCAGGTACCGGACCCGCGCGGGGTGCTGCACTGGCATGAGATCCACAAGACCCCGATCGTGGACTCTGACGGGACAGCCCTTGGCCTGGTAGGGGTCATCCGGGACATCACCGAGCGGAAGCGGGCCGAGGCCGAGCTGCAGGAGGCCAAGGCCGCGGCCGAGTCTGCCGCCCGGGCCCAGGCCGCCTTTTTGGCCACGATGAGCCACGAGATCCGCACGCCGATGAATGGCGTCATCGGCATGACCGGCCTGCTCCTGGACACCGAGCTCACCCCAGAGCAGCGCGAGTACGCCGAGACGGTGCGCCGCTCCGGCGAGGCCCTGCTCACCATCCTCAACGACATCCTCGACTTCTCCAAAATTGAGGCGGGCCGGATGGAGCTGGAGGAGCTCGACTTCGAGGTGCGCCAGGTGGTCGAGGACGTCGCCGACCTGCTGGCCGAGCCGGCCGAGCGCAAAGGGCTCCAGCTGAGCGCTCTGGTCGCGCACGACGTCCCGCAGTGGCTGCGCGGCGACCCAGGGCGGCTGCGCCAGATCCTCACCAACCTTGTGGCGAACGCGATCAAGTTCACCGAGCAGGGCGAGGTGCGCATCCAGGCGCGCCTGGCCGGGCAGAGCCAGGAGCGCGTGACCCTGGAGATCGCGGTCGAGGACACTGGCATCGGCATCCCCGTCGAGGTGCAGCCCCGGCTGTTCCAGCCCTTCACCCAGGCCGACCGCTCGACGACCCGCCTCTACGGCGGGACCGGCCTTGGCCTGGCCATCTGCAAGCAGCTCGTCACCCTGATGGGGGGCACAATGGGCGTGACCAGCGCCCCGGGCGCCGGCGCGACCTTCACCTTCACGGTCAGGCTGCGCCCGGCGGCAGCGCCACCCCCGCCGGCACCACGTGATCACCTGGCGGGCGCCCGGGTGCTCATCGTCGATGATCACCCGACCAGCCGCGCACTGCTGACCCATCTGGTCACCGGCTGGGGGATGCTCCCGACCGCTCTTAGTGGCGGGGCGCAGGCCCTGGCGGCGCTCCGCGCGGCCATTGCGGCGGGGACCTCGTACGATGTCGCCATCATCGACGTCGTGATGCCCGCCCAGGACGGCTTCGCCCTCACGCGGGCCATCGGGGCTGACCCGGCGCTGGCGAACCTCCCGGTGCTGCTCGTGACTTCCTATACGCTCCGCAGCTCTGAGCCCGAGGCCCGCCTGGCGGGCGCACGCGGGCTGCTCTCCAAGCCCATCCGTGAGCGGCAGCTGGTTGCGGCGCTGGCGGCAGTGTTGAGCGGAGCGGCGCTGACGACCAGCGCGCCACCGCCAGAAGCACACTTCCGGTCGACCCTTGCGGTGCAGGAAACGCGGGCGGGGCGCATCCTCGTCGTCGAGGATAACGCGGTCAACCAGCGCGTGACGGTGCGCATGCTCGAGAAGCTCGGCTACCGAGCCGATGTGGCCGCGAATGGGCGCGAGGCGGTCGCTGCCCTTGCGCAGATCCCCTACCGCCTGGTGCTCATGGACTGCCATATGCCCGTGATGGACGGCTTCGTGGCGACGGCCGCGATCCGCGCCCGCGAGGGCGCCACGCGGCACACGCCGATCATCGCCCTGACCGCCGATGTCCTGGTCGAGGAGCAAGAGCGCTGCCTGGCGGCGGGTATGGACGACTACCTGCCCAAGCCCCTGCCCCTGGACGCGCTGCGCGACACCCTGCGGCGCTGGCTGGAGCCCATCCCGGCCCGCGTGGCGTCCGAGCTCGCGGCGGCCGCAGCGCCTGATGAGCTCGTCCTGGATCCGACGGTCCTCGAGCAGCTGCTCGGCGTGCGCCTGGAGTCAGCAGCCGAGCTGGCCTGCGAGCTGATCGACCTGTTTCTCGCGGAGGCGCCAGGCTTCATCGCTGCGCTGGAGCAGGGGTTGGTGGCCGGCAACTTCGCCGCGGTGCGCGCGCAGGCCCACACCCTCAAAGGCGCCTGCGGGAACCTCGGGCTGGCCGCCCTGCGCGCGCGCTGTGTCGAGGTGGAGGCCCTGGCGGCCAACGGCGATGACTACGGTCTGCAGATGGCCCACGGCCCCCTGACGACCACCTACCGCACGACGGCCGTGGCGCTTGCTCAGCTGCGTCGCAAGCTGACCCTGTAGGGGCCGGACCTACCGAATGAGGTGGGGCGTCCCACGCTACCAGTGCGGGGATCGAAGCGAACGGATTCGATCATAGACCAGGACGAGGCGAGTATGCGAATCGTCATTGCCGACGATGAGGCGACCACGCGGCGCCTGCTGCGGGCGCTGCTGAGCGCGGCTGGCCATGAGGTGCTGGAGGCGACGGACGGCGAGGCCGCCTGGGCCCTGCTCCAGCGGGAAGGGGTCTCTTTGCTGATCACGGACTGGCTGATGCCGCGTCTGGACGGCCCCGGGCTGATCCAGCGCATCCGCGCCGCAGAGCGGCCGGGCTACATCTACACCATCCTCCTGACCTCACGTGACAGTAAGCGCGACCTGGTCGCGGGTCTTGATGGCGGGGCCGACGACTATCTCACCAAGCCCTTCCACCCCGACGAGCTGCGGGCGCGGGTGGCGATCGGGGCGCGCATCCTGGCCCTGGAGGCGAGCTTGCGCGAGGCCCGCGATGCCTTCGCCTTCCAGGCCAGCCACGACCCGCTCACGGGCCTGCTCAACCGCCTCGCGATCACGAGCCACGTGCGCGCAGAGATCGCGCGGGCCAACCGGAGCAGCTATCCCCTGAGCCTGGCCCTGCTCGACATCGACTACTTCAAGGCCATCAATGACCAGCACGGGCACCTGGTGGGCGACCAGGCCCTCTGCCATGTCGCAGCGACGCTCAGCGCGGCGGTACGCCCGTATGACTGGGTGGGGCGCTGGGGCGGCGAAGAGTTCCTCCTCGTACTGGCCAGCACCACCCTGGACGACGCCGTCGCGATCGCCGAGCGGCTGCGCGCCCAGCTCGCGGCCAGCCCGCTGCTCCTCCCGTCCGGGAAGACCCTGCCACTGACGGTGAGCATCGGTGTGGCCTGCACCGCGCTGCCGGCGGCGCACGACGCCGACCCGGAGAGCCTCTTTCAGCGGGCCGACGCCGCCCTCTACGCGGCCAAAGCTGCCGGGCGGAACCGGGTGCACAGCTATGCCGGCGCGGGGGAGGGACGCGGCGCAGGCTCTTGAGCGACGCTGAGCAATGGCATGAAAAGATTTTACACTCTATCTTCACGGTGTCAGGCCACTAGACGCATGCGTTCATTAAGTGCCATGAGGACGCAACTCTTGCGGAAGCTCTCATTCTCGTCTGTTACGCTCATGATCAGATCCGCCGGTATGGCAACGAACTGTGCATCGCGAGAGCACGCAACTTCGGTGTAGGGGTTTGTCTCGACGACCAGCCTCAGCGGTCCAATCCAATCCCCGGCCGTATAGGTCAGGCTCGCACTGTTCGTGTAGACCGTTATTGCACCCGCGATGATGAGCACCCACTCCTCCCAGAGCTCGGCGGCGGAGATCGTCACCTCGTCACTGTAGTTCGCCGGGATGAACCTTGCGCTGTGCGTGAGGACGGTCTGCGCTTTGGGCGGTAGATGCTTGAGTAGTTCGTGCCACTGGATATGCTGCTCAATCGTCCTGGACGTGTAGTATCGCCAGAGGTGCGCGCGCAGCTCGACCCGGATATGATTCTCCGTCACGCGGCCGGGCATGTTCACCCCGACGATGTCGCCGTAGGCCAGGCTGAGCACCGCGGTCGGCTGGCGGGCGACGAGCGTTGCCGCATACCGGGGGCTTTGTGCGAACAGGCTCATCTCCCCGAAGATGCTGCCCTCTTCCAGCACTACATCCGTCATCTCGCCATCTGGGCTCAGCACCTTTAGGCGCGCCTCATTGCGGTAGAGCTCAAGCGCCCCGGTGACGACGATAAAGAGCGCGTCGGCCGGCTCATCCTGGCGGACCACCGGCGCGCCGGCCTGATACGGGATAAGTCTGGAGCGCTCGAGCAGGTAGGTGAGGGTGACCGGCGAGAGCGGCGAGAGGAATGGGTCGTACAGGACGCGCTGTCCGGCCTGGCCTGAGTAGCTGCGCTGCGAGATTGAATTGATCAGGTCGCCGACCAGCCACGGCCGTCCATCTAGCTCTACGCGCGCCGGCGAGGCCGGGTCCAGATCAAGGATCAGTTTGGCGAGCACGACCACACGGAAGGCGAGTCCATGTCTGAACTCCTCTACGAGCATCGTTCGACACCAGCGGACGAGCTCATGGGCCGGTCTGCGCAGCTGTTCGACAAGCTCTGTGAAGCGGGGGGCCTCGTGGGCGCGCTTAGCCCCGACGATCGGTCTGCTCTCGTCTTCGGCACTGGCGGTAATGTCGGGCGACCTGGCCTCGCCCTGCGCGCTGCCCTCGACGGCGGCCCGGATCGCATCGATGTACGCGGTGGCCCGCTCAAACCGTGCCGCCCCCGGCCGCAGCGGCTGCGTGAGCACGTCCAGCACGAGTTGCGGGAGTGTGCGGATCGCCTGCGTGGCGAGAGCGATCAGCGCCCGCGCGAAGCAGTAGAGGTCGGTGGCGGGCGTCAAGGCGCCCTCGGCGGTGAGCCCGGGTACCATGGCGCTCGTTGGGCCGTCGTCGTCGGCGGTCATAACCTCGGCGAGGCGCGTGCCGGTGGGACTGGCGTAGCCGAAGCTCGCCAGCACAATGGCCCCCTCCGCGTGCCAGTACAGGTTGGTCGGGCTGATGTCATTGTGGACGAAGCCCTGCGCATGCAGG
>JAAXUL010001087.1 GCA_013336035.1 Chloroflexales bacterium | reverse complement strand
GCCAAGCAGGGTGGCGGCCTGTTTGGCTTCGTAGACCCCTCGCTCGGGCTACCCCGCGTGCTGGCCGACCGCTTCGCCGTGCGCGTCGAGCTGGCCGGCCTGAGCCGCGAGGTCATTCCGCACCTGCTGACCCGTGCCGAGCGCGAGCGCTTTGCCCGCTTCGAGCCCGAGACCCTGTTCAAGAATGTTTCGGGCTTCAACGCTGTCCAGCTGCGCAACGTGATGCGTTACCTGCTGGCCAGCAGCCAGCCCGCCACGCCGACGACCGACCTGATGCGGCGCATCCGCGAGTTCAAGCGTGGCAGCGGCGACGCGGTCGAGATACCCGACGTAACCTTCCAGGACATCGGCGGCTACGAGGAGGTTAAGGCCGAGCTGTTCGAGGCGATCGAGCTGATCACCGGCCGGTGCCTGCCCTTCACCCCGGACGGTGCGCTGGACGCGGCAGCCGACGAGCCAGTGCCCGAGAGCGAAGCCGAGCGTGCGCGGCGGCGCAGGCTGGCCCCGCGTGGTTTCATCTTCCACGGCCCGCCCGGCACCGGCAAAACCCTGTTCGCCAAGGCGATCGCCAACGCGATGAACGCCACCATCCAGATGGTCAGCGGCCCCGAGATCATGGATATGTGGGTCGGCAAAAGTGAGAGCAACCTGCGTCGCCTGTTCAGCATCGCCCGCCGCAACGCCCCGGCGGTGATCTTTTTTGATGAGATCGACAGCATCGCCAGCCAGCGCAGCGGGATCGCCGACGGCGGCAGCCGGGCCTCAAACGCCGTCGTCGCCCAGCTACTGACTGAGATCGACGGCTTCCACGCCGACCAGGACATTCTGGTGATCGGCACGACCAATCGACTCGACATTATTGACGACGCCCTGCTGCGCCCGTCTCGTTTGCAGCCGATCCATATCGCGTTACCCGATCAACACACCCGCCGCAAGATCGCCGCCATCCACGCCCGCGCCTTCGAGACGCCGCTGCCCGCGCCCGACCTGCTTGACCAGGTCGCCGCGCTCAGCGACGGCTTCAACGGCGACGAGGTGCGCGCGATCTTCCAGGCGGTCGCCCGCCAGGTGCGGCGCGGGGTTGTTGTCACCCCCGAGGTGTACAGCGCGCAGATTGAGAGTATTCGCAGGAGGGCGAGGAGCTAGCCTATGTCCACCAACCACATCGCACTCGCCGACCTGATCAGCCTGCTGCGCTTCAACATCTGCGACCGGCTCAAGCAAGATTTTGTCGGCAAGGATCAGGTCATCGACCTGCTGCTGATCTGCGCAATCGCCCGCGAACACCTGTTGCTGGTCGGCCCGCCCGGCACCGCCAAGTCTGATCTGGTCAAGCGCTTCGTGCTGCTGCTCGGCGCGCGCCCCGGCTCGGGCGATCTCTTTGAGTATCTGCTCACCCGCTTCACCGAGCCAAACGAGATCTTCGGCCCGGTCGACATCAGGCAGTTTCAGCAGGGCACCTTCACGCGCAACATCGAGCGCGCCCTGCCCAGCGCACGGGTCGCCTTCCTGGATGAGGTCTTCAAGGCCAACAGCGCCATCCTGAACGCCCTGCTGACCATCCTCAACGAGCGCTTCTTCTACAACGGCGTCGAGCAGGTTGCCGCGCCGCTGATCAGCCTCTACGGCGCGACCAACGAGGTGCCCGACGGCGACGACCTGGCGGCGATCTTCGACCGCTTTCTGCTGCGCGTGCGCACCGACAATGTCGACGAGCGCCAGTTCGGCGAGCTGCTGAGCCGGGGATGGGCGATGGAGCGCGAGCGCATCCGGCTCGGGCGCAACGAGGAGTTGCTGCCGGTGCTCGACGGCCTCGATCATCTCGCTGTGGCCTACGACGCCCTGGAGCGGATCGACCTGGAGCCGGTCTTCGACGACTACCGCGAGCTGGTGCGCCAGATCCGCGCCGAGGGCATCGGCCTGAGCGACCGGCGCGCGGTCAAGCTGCTCAAGCTGGTCGCCGCTGCGGCCCTGCTGCGCGGCGGCGCCGCCGCCAGCCCCGCCGACCTCTGGGTGCTGCTGCATATCTGGAATTGCCCCGAGCAGGCGCCGGCCCTCCAGGCGATCGTCGGGCCAGTGGTCGAGCGCGCGGGCGGCCAGTCCATCGGCGTCGAGCGTAACCTGGAGGTGCTGGCCCAGGAGCTGGCCCGGTTGGAGGAGCAAGCGCTGACCAGCGACACCGGGCGGGCCTACACGCCGACCTACTTCGCCGCGCTGCTGCACGACCTCGAGCGCACCCGCCAGGAGCTGATCGACCACAGCGCTGGCCGGCGCGCGGGGGCCGGGCAGGCGCGCCGGCATGAGCTGCTGGCCCAGGCCGAGCGGCTCACCGACGCAGCGCTCGACCGGCTCGACGCCGAGGGGCGGATCTGAATGCAAAGTGCAAAATGTAAAAATGCAACATGACGAAGATGACCTGAGCCAATCCGCTGCGCCTCAGCTTACCCTGCGCGCCCTGAGGCAGGGCGAGCTGCTACGGCCCGCCCCCCATGCGCCGCCGCTCACCCTGGCGCTACTGACCGACCGGCGGCTGGCGGCGCTGGTGGCTGGCTATGTGCAGCGCCACGGACTCGCCTACGCGGTGCGCTTTTTGAGCTGGCGGCGCGGCGACATAGCAGCCGAGGTGGCCCTGTTCGATATCGTCAGCGCCGACGTGGTGCGCCCGGTACCCGGCTTTGTCTGCGACTTCCTGCGCCGTCTGCCGCGCACTGCGCTGCTTATTGATGCGCTGGCACCGGCCGACCTGGAGCACGAGCCGCCGCAGCGCGTGCTGGTCGCATGGGGCCGCCGCCCGTCGCTCCCCCTGCCCCACATCCAGGAGCTCCTCCCTGCCGAGGGCATCCTGGTGCTTGGTGCGGCGCCCTGGGGCGCCGGTCTGATCGCGAGTCCGCCGCCGCGCCGATCCATGCATGAGATGGCCACAGTTGAGATCGGCGATCTGGCGCGAGCCACGCCGAGCGCACAATCGGCCGACCAGCTCCAGCTGAGCATCCAGCTGGTGCGCAGCGGGCAGGCCC
>JAAXUL010001086.1 GCA_013336035.1 Chloroflexales bacterium | reverse complement strand
AGAAGGCGTTCGGTCAGGTGATGGCTTTACAGCCCTGACCGAACGCCTTCCCGTGTGTGGTGCGCTGCCACCCTGGAAAGTATCAGCGCCCCACGATGTGGGCCCAGTCACCCCTGCTGCTGCACGGAGCGCCTGAGCTATTGCCAGGCCCATCGTAGCTGAGTGACGATGGCACCTTAACAATCATCGCAAACAACCATTACGGTAGCGACGCAGCGACGCGTTTGGCTACCGATCGCTAGTCCTGATCCACCTGCTGTTGCTAGTGAGGTGAGGCAGGATGTTTGTCATGTGTGCAATCACGCCAGAGGCCTAAGGTTGCTCGGTGTATAGGAGAGGAAGTTTCGCCCTCCCTCTCCTATACCAGATGCCCCTCGCGGGGGGCACCTGGGCTGTTTTGGTTTGGCTCCCCGACGTGGATTCGAACCACGAACCTACTGATTAACAGTCAGCCGCTCTACCGTTGAGCTATCGGGGATCAGCAAAGGTTTTCGTCACGCCCCAGAGTATAGCATAGCTCTCCAACGCGTGCAAATCGCCTCTGGCCCACTGGCCCACCTCGCCTTTCGGGGGTGGTCTGGTGCACCAGCCGGCCGTGGTCGAGGATGGCGATGGTGGTGGCGACCGACTCGCTATCGGAGACGATGTGGGTGGAGAGGATGACGATCCGGTCGCCGGCCAGGTCGACGAGCAGGTTGCGGAAGCGCACCCGCTCCTCCGGGTCGAGGCCGACGGTCGGCTCGTCGACGATGACGCTTCGCGTCGGCGCGTAGCGCCATCAGCAGCTGGGGGTCGTTGAGCAGGACCTGGGCGATGCCGATGCGCTGCCCGCATGCCGCCGGAGTAGCTACCCAGGGGGGCGCTTCCACGCCCACCAGGTTCACGACCTGGAGCAGCTCCTCGATCCGGCGCGTGGCCGTGCGGTGGTCGAGGCCCTTGAGCGCGGCGAGGTAGTGCAGGAACTCGAGCGCGTTCAGGTGCGGGTAGATACCGAAGTCCTGGGGCAGGTAGCCGAGCACACGGCGCAGGGGGTCCGGGTGGCGGACGATATCGTCGCCGTCCCAGCGCACACTGCCCTCGGTCGGCCGGGTGATGCTAGCGAGGATGCGCATCAGCGAGGACTTCCCGGCGCCGTTGGGCCCCAGCAGCCCCCAGACGCCGGGGCGCAGGGTCAGGGTGACATCGCGCAGCCCAACGCGGCTGGCCGGAGCATAGCCGAGCGAGCGCCGGCTGCCAGTATCCGTCCGGACACCAGCGGCGCAGCGCTGGGGCTCCAGGAAGGTGTCCGAAAGGTGCAGTAGGCCCACGTCGAGCCGGCGTCCGGAGCGCTCCTTTCGGACACTGCCGTCGGCGCGGCCGTGCGCTATCATCACGTACGACAGGGTTTGAGGCCGTAGGGTTGCACAGCGACGAGGTGGCCGACGATAAGAAGCGGAGGGCGCGATGCGACGGAGACCCAGTTATGTCTGGATCAGATCGGGAGGCGCCGGCACAGTGATGGCGGTGGGGAGCTATCTCGTGGCCCGCTACCGGCGCCGGTCACCCTCCGGCGCACCCTGACCGTCTGCATAATGCTCTGGGAGACACCCGATGCACTATCTGTTCTGTGTCCACGGCCACCTTGACCCGCAGTGGTCGGACTGGCTCGGCGGGCTTACCATCGTGCACGACCCGGACGGCACCAGCCAACTGCGCGGCCCCGTGCCTGACCAGGCCGCCCTCTATGGGCTAATTACACGCATCCGCGATCTCGGCCTCGAGCTCATCTCTATCAAGCCGGTGGCGCCGACGACCGGGGCGACCTCCGCGCCGGATCAGTAAATGACGAAGCACTCACGCCAGCCCCTAGCGACCTGATGCCCGGCTGCCGGTTCCTGATGCTACAATAGGCACCCAGGAAGGGCCGACGGACTGAGGCCAGGGGTGCCGCGTGTCGATACATCCACCAGCCCCGTTGCTGCGCACCAAGATCACCCTGCCGCCCCCGCGACGGGTGCTGCTGCCCCGGGGCCGGCTGCTCGGCCTGCTCGACGAAGGGCTGGCGCAGCCGGTGACCCTCGTCGCCGCAGGCGCCGGCTTCGGCAAGTCCACCATGGTGAGCCAGTGGCTCACAGAAATGCAAAATGCAAAAGGCAATGTGCAAAATGGTGAGTGCTCGTGCGCTGATCCACATTCTGCATATTGTATTTTGCATTCGCCGCCGCAGGCGGCGTGGCTCACCCTTGACGCCGGCGACAACGACCCGGTGCGCTTCTGGCGCTATGTGCTTGCCGCGGTCGAACAGGCCGTGCCGGGGGTGAGCACTGAGGCCAGTGCGCTGCTGGACGGACCCCAGACTGGCGCGACCGACGCCGTCATCGCCACACTCCTGAACCACCTCCAGTCCAGCGAGGAGCCGCTGGTGCTGGCCCTCGATGACTACCACGTCATTGAGCATGCTGAGATCCACCGGGGCCTGGCCTACGCGATCGACCACCTGCCCGCCCACGTCAACGTCGTGCTGATCAGCCGGGCTGACCCGCCCCTACCCCTGAGCCGCTGGCGCGCCCGGGGCCAGCTCACCGAGGTGCGCGCCGCGCAGCTGCGCTTCACGCCAGAGGAGGCCCACGCCTTCCTGGCTGGCCCGATGGGGCTAGATCTGGCGCCGGCGCAGACGACGGTGCTAGAGGCGCGCACCGAGGGCTGGGCCGCCGGGCTGCAGCTGGCCGCCCTCTCGCTGCGCGGGCAGCCCGACCCGGACGCATTCATCGCCCAGTTCGCGGCCAGCCACCGCACCGCCCTCGACTACCTGATCGACGAGGTCGTCGCGCGCCAGCCGTCTCACCTCCAGCACTTCCTGCTCCAGACCGCTATGCTTGACCGGCTGTGTCCGGCTCTCTGCGATGCGGTCCTGGGCGTAGCCCAACCACAGGGCGAGCCTTACAGCCGGCTGCTGCTCAACGACCTCGAGCAGCAGAACCTCTTCCTCATCCCCCTCGACGCCGAGCGGGGCTGGTATCGCTACCACCACCTGTTTC